>BBBL01000038.1 GCA_001311545.1 Thermus kawarayensis JCM 12314
TCCTTTCCGAGGAGGGGAGGGAGGTGGGGGTGGGCCTCGCCAACTACGCCTCGGAGGAGATCGCCCGCATCAAGGCAGAAAGAGCTTGGAGATTGAAGAGATCCTGGGCTACCGCTACACCGAGGAGGTGGTCCACCGGGACCACCTGGCCCTGAGGGAGGAGGTATGACGGTCACAAGCCTTCGGGAACTGGCGGAAAGGGCGCGGGCCAGGCTATCCGAGGTGGCCAGGGGAGACCGGGACCGGGCCCTGCTTTCCATGGCGGACCTTCTGGAGGCCCGGTGGGACGCGGTCTTGGCGGCCAACCGGGAGGACCTAGAAGAGGCGGAGAGGGCGGGCCTCTCCAGGGCCAAGCTGGACCGCCTGGCCCTCAAGGAGAAGGACCTGAAGACCCTCACGGAGGGCCTCCGGCAGATCGCCCGCCTCCCCGACCCCCTGGGGCGGATGGAAGGCCTGGCCAGAAGGCCCAACGGCCTCAAGGTGGGAAGGATGCGGGTGCCCTGGGCCTCATCGGCTTTATTTACGAGGCCAGGCCTGGGGCCACGGTGGAGGCGGTGGCCGTGGCCCTGAAGGCGGGGAACGCCATGCTCCTCAGGGGCGGCAAGGAGGCCTTCCGCTCCAACCGGGCTTTGGTGGCCCTTTGGCACCGGGCCCTGAAGGAGGCGGGCCTTCCCGAGGAAGCGGTCACCCTCGTGCCCACCACCCAGCGGGAGGTCATCTTGGAGATGTGCCGCCTGGAGCTTCTGGACCTCCTCATCCCGAGGGGCGGGGAGGAGCTCATAAGGCTGGTCCAAAGGGAGGCCCGGGTTCCCGTCCTCGCCCACGCCAAGGGGGTGAACCACCTCTACGTGGACGAGAAGGCGGACCTCTCCATGGCCCTCCGCCTCGCCCTAAACGGCAAGACCCAGCGCCCCGCCGTGTGCAACGCCCTCGAGGCCCTTCTGGTCCACGAGAGGGTGGCGGAGGCCTTCCTCCCCATGCTGGAAAGGGCCATGCGGGAAAAGGGGGTGGAACTCAGGGCCTGCCCTAGGGCCCTTCCCCTCCTCCAGGAGGCGGTGCCCGCCCAGGAGGAGGAGTGGGACCGGGAGTACCTGGACCTCATCCTCCGGGTGAAGGTGGTCTCCGGTCTGGAGGAGGCTCTCTCCCACATCGCCCGCCACGGCTCGCGGCACACCGAGGCCATCTGCACCGAGGACCCAAAGGTGGCCTGGCGCTTCCTGGAGGAGGTGGATGCCAGCCTCGTCCTCTGGAACGCCTCCACCCGCTTCAACGACGGCTTTGAGCTGGGCCTGGGGGCGGAGATCGGCATCAGCACCTCCAAGCTCCACGCCTACGGCCCCATGGGCCCATGGAGCTCACCACCTTAAAGTGGGTGGCCCTGGGGGAGGGGCAGGAACGAGGGTAAGGCTTGCTTAAGCGGTTCTACCGGCTCTACCAGGAGGCCCACGTCCCCTTCTTCGCCGCCGCCCTCGCCTACTACGCCCTCCTCTCCCTCATGCCCCTCCTCTTCCTCCTGGTGGGGGGGTTTGGCCTCCTCCTTGCGGGAAACCCCGCCTTGCAGGAGGAGGTCTGGCGCGCCCTGGCCCAGTTCACCCAGGCCCTCTTTCCCGCCCGGCCCGAGCTCGCCCAGGACCTTTTCCGCTTCCTCACCCGGGGGGCCTTTCCCCTCACCCTGGGAAGCGGCCTCCTCCTCCTCTGGTCGGCCAGCAACTTCTTCGCCGCCCTGAGCTACGCCTTGGGGCTCGTCTTCGGCCGGGCCCTGGGGTTCCGCCACCGCCTCTTGGGCCTCCTCATGCCCCTGGCCTTGGGGCTCGGCCTCATCCTCCTGGCTTTGGGGGGTCTGGCCCTGGGGTTTGTCCTCCGGTTTTTGCCGGAGGCCTGGCGGGGTTTCCTCGGGCCCCTGGAGGCCTTTCTGCCCCTCCTCGCCGCCTTTTCCCTCTTCCTCTTCACCTACGCCCTCTTCCGGGGGGTGGGCCGCTTTAAGGACCTCCTTCCCCTAAGCGCCGGGGCGGCGGCGGCCACCCTGCTTTTTGAGGGAGTGCGCCTGGGCCTGCCAAGCTCCTTCCCCGCTCCCAGTACGAGCTCCTCTACGGCCCTCTGGCGGGGTTCGTCCTCGCCCTTTTGGGGCTTTACCTGGTGCTCTTCGCCCTTCTCCTGGGGGCGGTGGTGGCCCGGGGGCTCTCGGAGTAGCGCCTTTCCACCTGGTTGCCAAAAGGAGTAGGATAGGCCTATGCGCCGGGCCAGGCTAGCCCCTGAGGCGGGAAGGGTCCTGGCCGTCCCTTCCCCTGGGGGAAGGGTTTTTTTTGAGGAGGAAGCATGGAGAAGTACAACCCCCACGCCATAGAGCCCAAGTGGCAGCGCTTCTGGAAGGAGAAGGGCTTCATGAAGGCCAAGGAGGTCCCGGGGAAGAGGGGCAAGCAGTACGTCCTGGTCATGTTCCCCTACCCCTCGGGGGACCTGCACATGGGCCACCTGAAGAACTACACCATGGGGGATGTCCTGGCCCGCTTCCGCAAGGTGCAGGGTTACGAGGTCCTCCACCCCATGGGCTGGGACGCCTTTGGCCTCCCGGCGGAGAACGCCGCCCTCAAGTTCGGCGTTCATCCCAAGGAGTGGACCTACGAGAACATCCGCCAGGCCAAGGAGAGCCTGGAGCTCATGGGCATCCTCTATGACTGGGACCGGGAGGTCACCACCTGCGAGCCCGAGTACTACCGCTTTAACCAGTGGATCTTCCTCAAGATGTGGGAGAAGGGGCTGGCCTACCGGGCCAAGGGCCTCGTCAACTGGTGCCCCAAGTGCCAGACCGTCCTCGCCAACGAGCAGGTGGTGGAGGGGCGCTGCTGGCGCCACGAGGACACCCCGGTGGAGAAGCGGGAGCTGGAGCAGTGGTACCTGCGCATCACCGCCTACGCCGAGAGGCTCCTTGAGGACCTCGAGGGCCTCCGCTGGCCCGAGAAGGTGAAGGCCATGCAGAGGGCCTGGATCGGCCGCTCCGAGGGGGCGGAGATCCACTTCCCCGTGGAGGGGAAGGAGGTGAGGATTTCCGTCTTCACCACAAGGCCCGACACCCTCTTCGGGGCCACCTTCCTCGTCCTCGCCCCCGAGCACCCCCTCACCCTGGAGCTTGCCGCCCCCGAGAGGCGGGAAGAGGTCCTGGCCTACGTGGAGGCCGCCAAGCGCAAGACGGAGATCGAACGCCAGGCGGAGGGCAGGGAGAAGACCGGGGTCTTCCTGGGGGCCTACGCCCAAAACCCCGCCACGGGGGAGAGGATCCCCATCTGGACGGCGGACTACGTGCTCTATGGCTACGGCACCGGGGCCATCATGGCCGTGCCCGGGCACGACCAGCGGGACTTTGAGTTCGCCAGGAAGTTCGGCCTTCCCATCAGGAAGGTGATTGAGCGGCCCGGAGACCCCCTTCCCGAGCCCCTGGAACGGGCCTACGAGGAGCCCGGGATCATGGTGAACTCCGGCCCCTTTGACGGCACGGAAAGCGAGGAGGGGAAGCGGAAGGTCGTCGCCTGGCTGGAGGAGAAGGGCCTGGGCAAGGGCCGGGTCACCTACCGCCTCCGGGACTGGCTCATCAGCGCCAGCGCTACTGGGGGACCCCCATCCCCATGGTCCACTGCCAGGCCTGCGGGGTGGTGCCCGTGCCGGAGGAGGAGCTTCCCGTCCTCCTTCCCGACCTCAAGGACGTGGAGGACATCCGCCCCAAGGGGAAAAGCCCCCTGGAGGCCCACCCCGAGTTCTACGAGACCACCTGCCCCAGGTGCGGCGGCCCCGCCAGGCGGGACACGGACACCATGGACACCTTCTTTGACTCCAGCTGGTACTACCTGCGCTACACCGATCCCCATAATGACCAGCTTCCCTTCGCCCCCGAGAAGGCGGAGTTCTGGATGCCCGTGGACCAGTACATCGGCGGGGTGGAGCACGCCGTGCTGCACCTCCTCTACAGCCGCTTCTTCACCAAGTTCCTCCGCGACCTGGGGATGGTGAAGGTGGAGGAGCCCTTCCAGGGGCTTTTCACCCAGGGCATGGTCCTGGCCTGGACGGACTTCGGCCCCGTGGAGGTGGAAGGAAACACGGTGCGCCTCCCCGAGCCCACCCGGATCCGCCTGGAGATCGGGGAAAGGGAGCTTTCCCTGGAGGAGGTGCGGAAGATAGGGGCGGAGCTCCGGGACCATCCCGACGGCACCCTCCACCTCTGGAAGCCCGCCGTGATGAGCAAGTCCAAGGGCAACGGGGTCATGGTGGGGCCCTTCGTGAAGGAGCAAGGGGCGGACATCGCCCGCATCACCATCCTCTTCGCCGCTCCCCCCGAGAACGAGATGGTCTGGACCGAGGAGGGGGTCCAGGGGGCCTGGCGCTTCCTGAACCGCATTTACAGGCGGGTGGCCGAGGACCGGGAGGCCCTTTTGGGGACGAGCGGGGTCTTCCAGGCCGAGGCTTTGGAGGGGAAGGACCGGGAGCTCTATGCCAAGCTCCACGAGACCCTAAAGAAGGTGACGGAAGACCTGGAGGCCCTGCGCTTCAACACCGCCATCGCCGCCCTCATGGAGTTCCTGAACACCCTCTACGAGTACCGGAAGGCGCGCCCCGTGGCCCCGGTCTACCGCACCGCCGTTCGCTACTACCTGCAGATGCTCTTCCCCTTCGCCCCCCACCTGGCCGAGGAGCTTTGGCACTGGTTCTGGCCCGAAAGCCTCTTCCAGGCGGGCTGGCCCGAGCTGGACGAGAAGGCCCTGGAGAAGGACCTGGTGGAGGTGGCCGTGCAGGTGAACGGGAGGGTGCGGGGGACCATACGGTTCCCAAGGACGCCCCCCTGGAGGTGGCCTTGGCCGAGGCCCTTAGGGTGCGGAACGTAAAGGCCCACCTGGAGGGCAAGGAGGTCCTCAAGGAGATCTACGTGCCCGGGAAGATCCTCAACCTGGTAGTGCGGGGGTAGGGAGCTTAGGCGGGTGGCCTCGAGGCGGGCCACCTCCCCCGCCACCGGGGTGAGGAAGAGGCCCTGGCCCCCTTCCGCAAAGAGGAGCCTGGCATAGCCCAGGAAGAAGCCCTCGGCGTCCAGAAGGCCGAAGAGCCTTCCGGGCTCGGCCTTGGCCTCTAGGGGAAAGGCGCGGGGCCTGGCCTCCTGGAAGTGGGCGAAAAGCCTCTCCAGCCGGTTCTTTCGCCTGGCCCCGGGGGGCTTTTTCCGGGCCTCGGGAAGGGCGTGGGCGAGGCGGACCTTGAGGTCCTTCCGCCAGGCGAGGGCCCGGTAGAGCGCCTCTGACCCCAGGACCAGAACCTCGGCGGGCCTGAGGGCGTCCGCCTGCAGGAGGCGGTACTCCGGGTCCAGAAGCCCGTCCGTGTCCGCCACCGCCGGGTTTCCCGGGGGGATGAGCCGGGCTAAGCGCAGGGCGGCCACCAAGGCCTTGGCCTCCACCCCCGCGGGGGAGAGGGCCCCCACCAGGGTTCGGCGCACCAGAAAGAGGCGGCCTTCTTGGTAGCGGAAGAGGCTGAAGGTGCCGGGAAGCGCCCCCTGCCCCGGGTCCAGGTCCAGGAGGTAGGCCTCCCCCGCCCTTTCCAGAAGGCGGAGGGCCAGGGTGGTCTTGCCCACGTCCGTGGGGCCCGCCAGAAGGAGCATCCTCCAAGAGTCCACTTTAAATGGGGGAAAGAGGCATAACGCATTTTTGCCTATCGGCGGAAAAGGGTTATACTAGACCCACCATGGCCCTGTGGTTTGAGGAAAGCCAGGAGGAAAGGCAGGTGCTCGGGCCTTTCCGGGAGTTTCTGAAGGCGGAGGTGGCCCCGGGGGCGGCGGAGCGGGACCGCACCGGGGCCTTTCCCTGGGATCTGGTGCATAAGCTCGCCCGGCTCGGGGTCTTCGGGGCCCAGGTGCCCGAGGCCTACGGGGGGGCGGGGCTTTCCACCAGGCTTTTCGCCCGCATGGTGGAGGAGGTGGCCTATTACGACGGGGCCCTCGCCCTCACCGTGGCCAGCCACAACTCCCTGGCCACCGGGCACATCCTCCTCGCCGGGAGCGAAAGGCAGAAGGAGGTCTTTTTGCCCAGGCTTGCCTCGGGGGAGGCCCTGGGGGCCTGGGGGCTCACGGAGCCCGGCTCGGGCTCGGACGCCGCCGCCCTCAAGACCAAGGCGGAGAGGGTGGAGGGGGGGTGGGTCTTAAACGGCACTAAGCAGTTCATCACCCAGGGGAGCGTGGCCGGGGTCTACGTGGTGGTGGCCCGTACCGACCCCGCCCCAAGCCCGGAGAAGAGGCACCTAGGCATCTCCGCCTTCGCCTTTTTCCGCCCCGAGCGGGGGCTAAAGGTAGGGCGGAAGGAGGAGAAGCTTGGCCTCAACGCCTCGGACACCGCCCAGCTCGTGCTGGAGGACCTTTTCCTCCCCGAGGAGGCCCTTTTGGGCGAGCGGGGAAAGGGCTTTTACCACGTGCTTAAGGTCCTGGACGGGGGGCGGATCGGCATCGCCGCCATGGCCGTGGGCCTGGGCCGGGCCGCCTTGAACTTTGCCCTCGCCTACGCCAAAGGGAGGGAGCCTTCGGCAGGCCCATCGCCGAGTTTGAGGGGGTTTCCTTCAAGCTGGCCGAGGCGGCCACGGAGCTGGAGGCGGCGAGGCTTCTCTACCTCAAGGCGGCGGAGCTCAAGGACGCGGGAAGGCCCTTTACCCTCGAGGCCGCCCAGGCCAAGCTCTTCGCCAGCGAGGCGGCGGTTAAGCCTGCGACGAGGCCATCCAGGTCCTCGGGGGCTACGGCTACATCAAGGACTACCCGGTGGAGCGCTACTGGCGGGACGCCCGCCTGACCCGCATCGGCGAGGGAACCAGCGAGATTCTGAAGCTGGTCATCGCCCGGCGCCTTCTAGAAGCGGTGTGAGGGCGAGGGGCTTGGGGGTCTTGAGGGCCAGCTGCCCGCAGGCCGCCCCCACGTCCTGCCCCCGGCTCCACCGTATGGAGGTGGGCACCCCCTGGCGCTTAAGCTCCTCGGCGAAGGCCAGGAGGCCCGCCTTGGGGGTTCCCTCCACCGGGGCGCCTTCCCAGGGGTTAAAGGGAATGAGGTTCACGTGGGCGCTTAGGCCCTTGAGGAGCTTGGCCAGGAGCCGGGCCTGCCAGGGGTGGTCGTTCACCCCCTTGAGCAGGGTGTACTCAAAGGTGACCCGCCGCTTGGTCTTGGCGTAGTAGTGGCGGACCGCCTCCAGGATCTCGGCGATGGGGTAGCGGTGGGCGGTGGGGATGATCTGCTTGCGGGTCTCGTCGTCGGGGGCGTGGAGGGAGAGGGCGAGGCGCACCCCCAGGTCCTCCTCGGCGAGGCGGTAGATTCCCTTGGGGATGCCCACGGTGGAGAGGGTGATGCGCTTGGGCTCATGGCCAAGGCCTTCTTGTGGAGCATGATGCCTATGGCCTTGAGGACGTTCTTCAGGTTGAGCAAGGGCTCCCCCATGCCCATGAGGACCACGTTCCGGATCTCCCGAGGGGAGATCCCCTGGTGGTGGGCGATGGCGAGAAGCTGGGAGAGGATCTCCGCCGCGGTGAGGTTGCGGCCGAAGCCCAAGGCCCCCGTGGCGCAGAAACTGCACCCCGCCGGGCAGCCCACCATGCTGGAGAGGCAGACGGTCTTGCGGTTCTCGTAGGCATGTAGACGGCCTCGGTCCTCTGGCCGTCCAGGAGGGTGAAGAGGTACTTCACGCTCCCGTCCTGGCTCGGGAAGGCCTGGACCAGGGAGAACTCCAAGAGGCGCCACTCCCGGCTCAAAGCCTCCCGCAGGGCCTTGGGCAGGTCGGTCATCTCGGAAAAGTCCAAGGCCCCCTTGGTGTAGAGCCAGTGGATGATCTGGCCTTGCGGAAGCCCTCGCCGGGGAGTTCTTCGGGAAATAGCTCCAGGATGGGCCTCATGCTACCCCCTCGTAGAGCGGCGAGGGGGAGGGTCCCCTCGAGGCAGGGAAGGACCAGGGTTTCCCCTAAGGCCTCTTCCCAGAACCCTCCCGGGGTCCTCCGGTAAAGAACCCCTCCCGGCCGCCCGCTTTCCAAGATCAGGTAGCCCAGAAGGCTCGGGAGGCGAAGGTAGCGGGAAAGCTTCTCCCGCCGGTCCTGGACCTCCGTGTTCGGGGAAAGCACCTCCGCCACCAGACAGGGGGAGGTCTCGTACAGGGGGTGGGCCTTGGGGCCGCACACCACCATGACGTCGGGGTAGTAGAAGGTGTCCTCGGAGAGCTTGAGCTTCACCGTCTCGCTGTAGACCCTGCACCCCTTGGCCCGGGCCAGGGGTTTGAGGAGGGCCACCAGGTTGGTGACGATGAGGTTGTGGTCCAGGCTGGCCCCCGCCATGGCGTAGGGAAAGCCCTGGAGGAGCTCGTGGCGGAGGGGGCTTTCCCTCTCCAGGGCCAGGTACTCTTCCTCCGTCAGGGGGCGCAGGGCCCGCTCGGTCATCCCCCCATTATAGCCGAAGCCTACCGTAGCCCCAAAGGAGGCCCAGGAGGAGGAGAAGAAGCCCCAAGGGCCTGGGTTTCGCCAAAAGGCCCAGGAAGGCCCCGAAGAGGAGGAGGCCTAGGCCCACCCGGCCCCGGCCTTCCCGGAAGGCCCGTCCCGCGAGAAACCCTAGGAGGAGGGGAAGGGCGAAGAGGACGAGGAGGAGGAGCCCGGCGGCGAAGGCGAAGGAGGTCAAAGCCGTTTTTCCTCCGGGGCGAAGCCCTCCACCCAGAAGCTCCCGTCCTTGCGGAACTCCTTCTTCCAGACGGGGAGGACCTGCTTCACCCGGTCAATGGCGTACTGGCAGGCGGCGAAGGCCTCCTTGCGGTGCCGGGCCGAGACCACGATGGCGATGGAGGCCTCCCCGGGGTCCACCCGGCCCAGGCGGTGCCAGAGGGCGATGCGCCCCAGGGGCCAGCGGGCGCGCATCTCTTCCAGGATTTCCGCCATGACCCTCAGGGCCATCTCCGGGTAGGCCTCGTACTCCAAGAAGACCACCTCCTCCCCCCGGTTGGGGCTTCGGGTGGTGCCCAGGAAGCTCACCACCGCCCCGTACTCGGGGGCCGTGGCCCAGGCCACCAGGGCCTTAAGGTCCAGGACCTCCTGGGTGAGGCCGTAGGAGTCCTGTCCCCCCGAGACCGGGGGGAGGAAGGCCACCTCGTCCCCTTCCTTTAAGGGGGTTTCCGCCCCCGCCAGGGCCTGGTTCACCGCGGCCATGCCCCCCTCCAGGCGAAGCCGGGGAAAAGCCTTTCCAGGGCCTCCTTGGCCTCTTTGACCCGGGCCCCCGCGGGAAGGTCTAGGAGGAGGCGGTCCTTTCCGGCCTGTTCCCGGTAAAGGGCGAAGAGGCGGACCTCAACGCGCATGGCTCCCAGTATAGACCCGGGTGAGCCCCAGGACCACGGAGAGGGCCTCGGGGTAGCGCATGCGCATGGGGCCCAGGAGGACGATCTCCCCAAGCCACTCCCCTTTCTGGAAGCCCGCCTGCACCTGGGAAAGCCCCTCCACCTCCCCCACCCGCACGTCCACGCCCCCAGGAGGGGTGAGGAGGTCCTCGCCGCCCTCCTCGTACAGGCGTACCAGGCGCTCCAGGAAGCCGGGGTCCTGGGCCTCGGGCTCCTTGAGGCCTGGGAGAGGCCTTCCCGGTAGGTGAGGAAAAGCCCGCCGAAAAGGGCCCTCTGGAGGAGGGCGAAAAGCTCTTCCAGGCCCGGGGGAGGCTGGGCCGG
>BBBL01000039.1 GCA_001311545.1 Thermus kawarayensis JCM 12314
CTTCCCCCTCCTGGTCCACCGCTTCCTCAAGCCCTACCGGGAGGTGTCCCAGGGCCTCCTCGCCCCCGAGGAGACCTTCCTCCCCACCCCCGGGGCAAGCTTCCTGCCCCGAAGCCCCGGGGGGGCGGGCCGCTTCCTGGCCCTCCTCGCCGCCCTGGTCCTCCTTCTGGAGGCCCTCCTCTTCCGCTTCCGGGGATAATGGGACCATGCGCTTCCGCCCCTTCACCGAGCTGGACCTCGAGGCCCTGAACCGGGTGGCGGGAAACCGCCCCTTGAGCCTGGGCGCCGTGCGCCACTTCGCCCGCACGGGCCACTCCTTTTTGGCCGAGGAGGATGAGCCCATGGGCTTCGCCCTGGCCCAGGCGGTCTGGCAGGGGGAGCCGCCACGGTCCTCATCACCCGCATTGAGGGCAAGACCCCGGAGGCCCTCCGAGGCCTCCTCAGGGCGGTGGTGAAGAGCGCCCACGACGCCGGGGTCTACGAGGTGGCCCTCCACCTGGACCCGGGAAGGAAGGACCTGGAGCTGGCCCTGAAGGAGGAGCTTCGCCGTGGGCCCCCTGGTGCTGGCGGTCCGGGCCCTGGGAAGCCGGGGGGTGCGGGGCGTCCTAGAATAAGGGCATGAACGCGTGCTCATCGGCATCCGAGGGGAGCCCGCCCCGGAGGGCATGGAGCGCATCCTGGCGGCCTCAGGGGGTTGGAAGGGGTAGGCCAGGCCCAGGCCACGGGGCCCGCCCAGATCCTGGTGGAGTACGACCCCCAGCCCTCACGGTCATGGACCTCATCCGCACCATCCGGGAAGAGGGTTTCCTGGCGGGGATGCTCTAGACTGAGGGCATGCTGGACTTCTACGCCCTGGAGGACCTCCTCACCCCGGAGGAGAAGGAGATCCAGAAGGCCGCCCGCCGCTTCCTGGAGAGGGAGGCCCTGCCCTACATCCGCCAATGGTGGGAGGAAGGGGTCTTCCCCACCCACCTCATCCCCAGGTTCGCCGAGCTGGGCTTCCTAGGCCCCACCCTTCCCCCCGAGTACGGGGGGGCGGGGGTGACCAGCGCCGCCTACGGCTCATCGCCTACGAGCTTGAACGGGTGGACTCGGGGCTCAGGAGCTTTGTGAGCGTCCAGAGCTCCCTGGTCATGTACCCATCTACGCCTTCGGGAGCGAGGAGCAAAAAAAGGGAGTTCCTCCCCAAGCTCGCCCGCGGGGAGATGGTGGGGGCTTTCGGCCTCACCGAGCCCGACGGGGGCTCCGACCCCTACGGCAACATGAAGACCCGGGCCAGGCGGGAGGGGGACACCTGGGTCCTAAACGGCACCAAGATGTGGATCACCAACGGCAACCTGGCCCACCTCGCCATCCTCTGGGCCAAGGACGAGGAGGGGCAGGTCCTGGGCTTTATCGTCCCCACCGACACCCCGGGCTTCCAGGCCCGGGAGGTGAAGCACAAGATGTCTCTCCGCGCCTCGGTGACCAGCGAGCTCGTCCTCGAGGAGGTGCGGGTGCCCGAGTCCTTGCGCCTCCCCAAGGCCCTGGGCCTCAAGGCCCCCCTCTCCTGCCTCACCCAGGCCCGCTTCGGCATCGCCTGGGGGGTCCTGGGGGCCCTGGAGGCCGTCTATACCGAGGCGGTGGAGTTCGCCAAGAGCCGCTCCACCTTCGGCGAGCCCATCGCCAAGAAGCAGCTCGTGCAGGCCAAGCTGGCCGAGATGCTCGCCTGGCACACGGAAGGGCTTCTCCTGGCCTGGAGGCTCGCCCGGCTTAAGGACGAGGGGAAGCTCCAGCCCGCCCAGGTCTCCCTGGCCAAAAGGCAGAACGTCTGGAAGGCCCTTCAGGCCGCCCGCCTGGCCCGGGACATCCTGGGAGGAAGCGGCATCACCCTGGAGTACCACGCCATCCGCCACATGCTGAACCTGGAAACCGTCTACACCTACGAGGCACCCACGACGTCCACACCCTGGTCCTGGGGCGGGAGGCCACGGGCCTGAACGCCTTTTAGGCCATGGTGGTGGCCTTCACCGGGGACCCCTTCCTGGCGCGGGAGGCCCTTCTTCAGGAGGCGAGGCTCTTGGGCCTTTCCCGCTTCACCGAGCCCACCTCCGAGGCCCTGGCCCAGGCCCTCGCCCCGGGGCTTTTCGGGAGCGGGGGGGCGATGCTGGACCTGAGGGAGGTGGGGGAGGCGGAGTGGAAGGCCCTGAGGCCCCTTCTGGAAGGCGTGCCCGAGAGCGTTCCCGTCCTCCTCCTGGACCCCAGGCCAAGCCCTTCCCGGGCCGCCTTCTACCGGGGTAGGGAGAGGCGGGACTTCCCCACCCCCAAGGGGAAGGACCTCCTCCGGCACCTGGAGAACCGGGCCAAGCGCCTGGGGCTCAAGCTCCCAAGCGGGGTGGCGCAGTACCTGGCCTCCCTGGAAGGGGACCTCGAGGCCCTGGAGCGGGAGCTGGAGAAGCTTTCCCTCCTCTCCCCTCCCCTCACCCTGGAGAAGGTGGAGCGGGTGGTGGCCCTGAGGCCCCCCCTCACCGGCTTTGACCTGGTGCGCTCCGTGCTGGAGAGGAACCCCAAGGAGGCCCTCCTGCGCCTCAAGCGCCTCAAGGAGGAGGGGGAGGAGCCCCTGAGGCTCCTCGGGGCCCTCTCCTGGCAGTTCGCCCTCCTGGCCAAGGCCTTTTTCCTCCTAAGGGAGAACCCCAGGCCCAAGGAGGAGGACCTGGCCCGCCTCGAGGCCCACCTACGCCGCCCGCCGCGCCCTGGAGGAGGCGAGGAGGCTTGGGAAAGAGACCCTGGAGGAGGCCCTGGACATCCTCATAAGGGCGGAAAAGCGGGCCAAGGAAGGGAAGGACCCCTGGCTCGCCCTGGAGGAGGCCGTCCTCCGCCTCAGCGGTTGACCCGCAGGTCAGCCCCGGGTAGACTCGGGGCATGCTCAAGCCCGAGCTCGTGGAGGCGGTGCTCGCCCGGGCCTGAAGGGCGGGGCGGACTTCGCCGAGGTCTACGCCGAGCGCTCCAGGAAGCGCAGGATGAAGGTGCGCGCCGGGGCCCTGGAAGAGGCCCTCTCCGGCCTGGACTACGGGGCGGGGGTGCGGCTCTTCTTCGGTCCCCAGGTGGTCTACGCCTACACCAACGACCTCACCCAGGAAGGCCTCCTAGAAGCCCTGGAAACCCTCCTCCGGGCCAAGGGGAGCCTGGGCCAGGTGGACGAAGGGGGCCAAGGGGGCTTGGACTTCCGCCGGTCCACGCCCAAGGGCCTCCACGCCCCCAAGGTGGCCTACGGGAAAAAGGACAAGCGCTACCGGCTGGAGAGGCTTTTGGAGGCCGAGGCCGGGGCCAGGATCGCCCCCGAGATCCAGGAAGTGGAGGCGAACCTCCTGGAGTGGGAACAGGAGGTCCTCATCGCCAACACCGAGGGGGTCTTTGCCGAGGAGAAGAGGGTGCGCACCCGGCTCTTCGTCCTGGCAGTGGCCCAGGACGGAACCGAGGTGCAGACGGGCTACAGCGCCCCCGGCAAGAGCGTGGGCCTGGAGCTCTTTGACCTCTACCCCCCCAGGGCGGTGGGGGAGAAGGCCACCCGCCAGGCCCTCACCAACCTCAAGGCCAAGCCCGCCCCCGCGGGGACCTTCCCCGTAGTGGTGGGCCCGGGCTTCGGCGGCGTCCTCTTCCACGAGGCGGTGGGCCACCTCCTGGAGACCACCAGCGTGGCCAAGAAGGCCAGCGTCCTCGCCGACAAGCTTGGGGAAAGGGTGGCGGGCCCCGCCGTCACCTACATTGACGACGGCACCCTGCCCCACGCCTGGGGCTCCACCGAGGTGGACGACGAGGGCCGCCCCACGGAGCGCACGGTGCTCATAGAAAAGGGCGTGCTCAGGAGCTACATGGTGGACCGGCTGGGCCACCTCCTCACCGGCTACCCCATGACGGGCTCGGGGCGCCGCCAGGACTACACCTTCGCCCCCACCTCCCGCATGCGGAACACCTTTATCGCCCCGGGGGAGGCCCGGGTGGAGGACCTTTTCGCCGGCATAGACTTCGGCCTCTACGCCAAGGAGATGGGGGGCGGGCAGGTGAAGCCGGGAAGCGGCGAGTACAACTTCGCCGTGCAGGAGGGGTACATCATCCGCAAGGGCCGCATAGAGGAACCCGTGCGCGGGGCGATGCTGGTGGGCAAGGGCCCCGAGACCCTCATGCGGGTGGTGGCCGTGGCCCAGGACCTGGAAAACGCCCCCGGGATGTGCGGAAGCCTCTCCGGGGCCGTCCCCGTGGAGGTGGGCCAGCCCCACGTCCTGGTCTCGGAAATCGTGGTGGGAGGTCGGGCATGACCCTGGAAGAGGCCAAGGCCTACGTGCTCCGGCGGGCCCGGGAGATGGGCCTAAAGGTGGAGCTCCTCTTTCAGGAGGAGCGGGAGCTCTCCTTGAGGGCCCGGGAAGGGCGGCTCGAGGAGATCAAGGAGGCCCGCCAGGCCGGGGTGGGCCTCCGGGTGGAGGCGGAGGGAAGGGTGGGGTACGCCTACACCGAGGAGCTCTCCCCGGAGGCCCTGGACTGGGCCCTGGAGGAGGCCCGGGAGAACGCCCTCCTCTCCGGCAAGAAGGGGAGCCTGCCCCAAGGTGGGCCCCTGGGAGGCCACGACCTCCTGGGGGAAGGCCTCTCCGCCCCCCTGGAGCGGAAGAAGGAGGCGGCCCTGGCCCTGGAGGAGGCCATCCGCCAAGACCCCCGGGTGAGGAGCGTCCTCATGGGGGGCTACCTGGAGCGGGAAGTCCGCGTGGGCCTAGAGAGCACCGAGGGGGCAAGCGGCGCCTTCCGCACGGGCCTTTCCGCCTGATAGGGAGCTTCGTCATGGCCGAAGGGCAAAGCGTCAAGCAGGGGTGGGACTTCAGGGCGGCCAAGGAGTTCCACGCCCTGGAGCCCGGGCGCACCGCCCTCGAGTTCCGGGAGAAGACGGCGAGGCTCCTCCATGCCAAGCCCCTCCACACGGGCCGCTACCGGGCCTACCTGGAGCCAAGGCCATGGCCATGCTCCTCTCCGTCCTCGCCGAGGCCCTCTCCGGCAAGAACGCCTCGAGGGGAAAAGCCGCCTCCTGGGGAGGCTTGGGGAGAAGGTGGCGGGCGACCTGGTGACCCTCGTGGACGACCCCACCCTGGAAAAGGGCCTCCTCTCCCGCCCCTTTGACGCCGAGGGCACCCCCACCGCCCGCACCGTGGTGGTGGAGAAGGGAATCTTCAAGACCTTCCTCCACAACTCCGAGACCGCAAGGGCCCTCGGGCACCCAAACACCGGCCACGCCGCCCGCCCCTACCGGGGGGTCCTGGGGGTCGCCCCCACCAACCTCTACCTGGAGCCCGTGGGAGGCCTACGGCTCACGGAAGGGGTGGTCATCACCGAGTTCATGGGCCTCCACGCCGGGGCGGACCCCGTGAGCCTGGACTTCTCCCTGCAGGCCCTGGGGCTTTGGGTGGAGGAGGGGGAGGTGAGGCACGCCGTGGAGAACTTCGCCGTCTCCGGGAATCTGCTGGAGCTTCTCCAGGCGGTGGAGGCGGTGGGGGACGACCTGGACTGGCTCCTCCTGGACGCCGCCTACGGGAGCCCCACCGTGGCCGTGGCCGAACTCTCCTTCGCCGGGGCGTGATGCCACCCCAAGCTAGCATGGGGTGGTATGAGGGTCTTCGTTACCCGCACCCTTCCCGGAAAAGCCCTGGAGCGGCTTAAGGAGCGGGGCCTACAGGTGGAGGTCTACCAAGGCCTCTTCCTCCCCCGGGAAGAGCTTTTGCGGCGGGTGGAGGGGACGGTAGGCCTCATCCCTACCGTGGAGGACCGCATAGACGCCGAGGTCATGGACCGGGCCGGAGGCTCAAGGTCATCGCCTGCTACAGCGTGGGGGTGGACCACGTGGACCTCGAGGCCGCCCGAAAGCGGGGGATCCGCGTCACCCACACCCCAGGGGTCCTCACCGAGGCCACCGCCGACCTCACCCTTGCCCTCCTCCTCGCCGTGGCGAGGCGGGTGGTGGAGGGGGTGGCCTACGCCAGGGACGGCCTCTGGAAGGCCTGGCACCCCGAGCTCCTTTTGGGCCAGGACCTCCAGGGCTTGACCCTTGGCCTCATCGGCATGGGCCGGATCGGCCAGGCGGTGGCCAAGAGGGCCCTGGCCTTCGGGATGCGGGTGGTCTACCACGCCCGCACCCCCAAGCCCCTCCCCTATCCCTTCCTCTCCCTGGAGGAACTCCTCCAAGAGGCGGACATCGTCTCCCTCCACGCCCCCCTCACCCCGGAAACCCACAGGCTCCTGAACCGGGAACGGCTCTTCGCATGAAGCGGGGGAGCATCCTCCTTAACACCGCCCGGGGGGCCCTGGTGGACACCGAGGCCCTGGTGGAAGCCCTAAAGAGCCACCTTTTCGGGGCGGGCCTGGACGTCACCGATCCCGAACCCCTGCCGGAGGGCCACCCCCTCTACGCCCTCCCCAACGCCGTCATCACCCCCCACATCGGCTCGGCGGGCCGTGGGACCCGGGAGCGGATGGCCGAGGTGGCGGTGGAGAACCTCCTGGCCGTCCTGGAGGGAAGGGAGCCCCCAAACCCGGTAGGATGACCCCATGAGCTTCTTCATCGGTCTCCTGGCGGGCTTCTTCGGCGGGATGGTGGGCCTTGGGGGCGGGGTGGTCATGATCCCCCTCATGGTGGGGCTCTTAAAGCTCTCCCAGCACAAGGCCCACGGCACCAGCCTGGTGGCCGTCTTCTTCACCGGGCTCATGGGAGCCTTCACCTACGGCCTCCAGGGCTCCTTGGACCTCGAGGCCGCCTTCTTCCTGGCCCTCACCGCCATCCTCACCGCCCGCCTGGGGGCCCGCTACGCCCACGGCCTCCCGGAAGCGTCGCTCAAGCGGGCCTTCGGCTGGTTTCTCTTCCTCGTCTCCTTTCTCCTCCTCTTAAAGCCCTACCTGGCCCCCAGGGGCCTGGCGCAAGGGGAGCTGGCCCAAGACCTGGCCCTCCTCCTCTCCGGCGCCTTCACCGGCTTCCTCTCGGGGATGATGGGGGTGGGCGGGGGGACCATCATGGTCCCGGCCATGGTCCTCCTCCTGGGCATGCCCCAGCACACCGCCCAGGGCACAAGCCTCCTCGCCATGGTGCCGGCGAGCCTGGTGGGGGCCTACACCCATTTCCGCCTGGGCAACGTGGAGGAAGGTCTGGCCCTTGGCCTCGTGCCGGGGGTCTTCCTGGGCACCTTTTTGGGAGGGGAACTGGCCCACTTCCTGCCCGAAACGGGCTTGCGCCTGGTCTTCGCCGCCGTGCTCCTCTGGACGGCCTGGCGGTACCTCCGTCCCTCTTTCCAGAAAAAGTGACATAATGCCCTATCCAAAAGGCGCAGGTCGCTTTACTTTGGGTTTGGAAGGAGGTGAAAGCCTATGCGTCGCTGGCAGGACTGGGCCAACCTGATCCTGGGCCTTTGGCTTGTCCTCTCGCCGTGGCTTCTGGGCTTTAGCGGCACCCCGGCCGCCATGTGGAACGCCTCATCATCGGGGTGGTGGTAGGGCTGATGGCCCTCTTGCACCTCCGGGGCGGCCCCATGTGGGAGGAATGGGTCAACGTGGTCTTAGGCGTGTGGCTCATCCTCTCCCCCTGGATCCTGGGGTTCAGCGGGATGACCAACGCCATGTGGAACGCGGTGATCGTGGGCCTCCTGGTAGGGGTCCTGGCCCTGAGCGTCACCCGGGAGAAGCCCAAGGCCGCTTAAGCTTCGTAGCCCGGGCTCCCCGCCTGGGGCCAGGCCCCAGGCGGGGTTCCCCTTGCCCGGTGGGGGCGCGGGGTGTAAGGTAAGGGTGGCCTTTAAACCGGTCCCGCGAGGCCGGAAAGGGGGGAAGATGCGAGGAAAAAGGGAACGGGCCAAGAGAATGCAGGCGGGCGGAGGCTTCGGCCTCCGCCTTTTTCGGGGGGTGGGGGGTGCGGTTTAAGGCGGAGCTCATGAACGCCGAGGAAATGCGGCGGGCCCTCTACCGCATCGCCCACGAGATCGTGGAGGCCAACAAGGGCACGGAGGGCCTGGCCCTGGTGGGCATCCACACCCGGGGCATTCCCCTGGCAGGGCGCATCGCCCGGTTCATCCGGGAGTTTGAGGGGCAGGAGTTGCCCGTGGGGATTCTGGACATCACCCTCTACCGGGACGACCTCACGGAGATCGGCTACAGGCCCCAGGTGCGGGAGACCAGGATCCCCTTTGACCTCACGGGGAAGGCCATCGTCCTGGTGGACGACGTCCTCTACACGGGCCGCACCGCCCGGGCCGCCCTGGACGCCTCATGGACCTGGGGAGGCCACGGCGCATCTACCTGGCGGTCCTTGTGGACCGGGGGCACCGGGAGCTTCCCATCCGGGCGGACTTCGTGGGGAAAAACGTCCCCACCGCAAGGAACGAGGTGGTGAAGGTGAAGGTGGAGGAGGTGGACGGGGAGGACCGGGTGGAGCTTTGGGAAAGGGAGGGGGCATGAGGCATCTCCTGGACTTTCAGGGATGGAGCAGGGCCCAGGTGGAAAGCCTTCTGGAGACGGCCAGGGTGATGCGGGAGGTGCTGGAGCGCCCCATAAAGAAGGTCCCGGCCCTCCAGGGCTTCACCGTGGCCACGGTCTTCTTTGAGCCCTCCACCAGGACCCGGATCTCCTTTGAGCTCGCCGCCAGGCGCATGTCGCGGACGTGGTCTCCTTCGCCGCCCAAACCAGCAGCCTCCAGAAGGGGGAAAGCTACAAGGACACCCTCCTCACCCTCGAGGCCATGGGGGTGGACGCCTACGTCATCCGGGCCGACAGCGCCGGGGTGCCCCACCAGGCCACCCGCTGGGTCAAAGGCGCCGTGGTCAACGGGGGGGACGGCCGCCGGGCCCACCCCACCCAGGCCCTCCTGGACGCCTACACCCTCCTGGAGATCCTGGGCACCCTGGAGGGGAAAAAGATCGCCATCGTGGGGGACATCCTCCACTCCCGGGTGGCCCGGTCCAATGCCGAGCTCCTTCCCCTCCTCGGGGCCCGGGTCTTCTGCGCCGGCCCCCCAAGCCTCCTCCCCCAAAGCCTCCCCGGGGTCCGCCTCACCCCAAGCCTGGAGGAGGCCCTGGAGGAGGCGGACGCCGTCATGGTGCTCAGGCTCCAGAAGGAGAGGATGGAGGCGGGGCTCGTGAACCTAAAGGACTACGTGGCCCGCTACCAGGTGACGGAAGAGCGCCTCGCCCTGGCCAAGCCCCAGGCCCCCCTCCTCCACCCCGGCCCCATGAACCGGGACGTGGAGCTGGAAGGCTCCCTGGCGGACTCGGCAAGGAGCCTGGTGAACCGCCAGGTGCAAAACGGGGTGGCGGTGCGCATGGCGGTGCTCTACCACCTCCTGGTGGGGAGGGAGAAGGCATGATCCTGATCCGAAACGTCCGGCTGGTGGACGCCCGGGGCGAACGGGGCCCCGTGGACGTCCTTATCGGCGAGGAGGATCCTTTCCCTGGAAGGGGGGGAGGCCGAGGAGGTGGTGGACGGAAAGGGGAAGCTCCTCGTCCCGGGGTTTTTAGACCTCCACGCCCACCTCCGGGAGCCCGGGGAGGAGGTGAAGGAGGACCTTTTCTCGGGGCTCCTGGCGGCGGTGAAGGGCGGGTACACGGACGTGGTGTCCATGCCCAACACCAGGCCCCCCGTGGACACCCCCGAGGCCGTGCGGGCCCTACGGGAGAAGGCGGAAG
>BBBL01000040.1 GCA_001311545.1 Thermus kawarayensis JCM 12314
CCCCCCGGCCCAGGAGGGCGGCGCCTCCCGCCCCAGGACCAGGGTGAGGCGCTTCTCCTTTAGGGCCTCCCCCAGGGAGGCCGGGGGAAGCCCCACCGCCACCACCTCCCGGGTCCGGTTGGCCAGGAACCAGTAGAGCTCCCGCCCCGTGAGCTCCCGCACCTGGGGCAGGCCCTGGGCCAGGGACGGGGGCCAGGGCGAGGAAGAGAAGGGCGAGGAGCCTAGAAGAGTTCCCCGCTTTCAAAAAGCCTCTCCACCTCATCTTCCTCCTCCCACTCCTCCTCCGCCTCCCGCTCCAGGCACTCCAGGCAGGCCATCCACTCTTCCCCTCCTGGGTAGCGCACCAGTACCCGGCCCGTGCCGCCGCACATGGGGCACTCCATCAGACCACCTCCGGCACGGGCACCCTAAACTCCGGGGCCCAGAAGAGAGCCTCCTCCCCCTGGGCCAACAGGAAGGCCGCCTCGATGCCCCGCTGGTAGAGCCGCCACCCGTGCTCGGGGTGGCGCACCAGGTAGTACTGCCCGGTGCCGTCCACCTTGACCACGGTGGACCCCTCCACGATCCGCCAGAACTCCGCCAGGTCTGTCCGCATGCCATCACCTCCCGCTCTCCTCCGGGGGGCGCCTGCCCCCTGGTCCCTCACCGCACCTCCTCCTGCCTCCTCGAGGCGCTCACCACGTAGCCCGTGGCCAGGCGCATCACCAGGGCCACCTTGCTGCTCACCGGGCCGTCAAAGGTCAGCCAAAGCCAGCGGTCCGGGGTGCTGTACCCGGGGGCGAAGAGGTAGCCCCTCCCCCCGGCCCACAGGATGGGAAGCCCCAGGATGACCCCGGAGAGCTCCGGGGCGTCCCGCTCACCCCCCACGGCCACCACCTTGAGGAGGCCTTCCTTCACCGCCTCCTTCAGGTCCGCTTCCAGCGTTCTCGCCGTCCTCCCGTCCGTGACGATGTAGGCTTTGGGAATCCGTATCCCCCCGGGCGGGCAAGTGTAGATGGGCACGCCCCCGTAGGAGATGTTCTGGCATCCGCCCCGTGGAGGATGAGCCCCAGGTACCGGGCCAAAGCCTCCACCCCGGCCCCCGAACCCACCACCATCACCTCCTGGCCCCGGGAAAGAGCGCCCTGAATCTCCCCCCAGGAGGCGGGGTAGAGCATGTCGTCCGGGAGGCCGCACATCTTCAAGGTGGCGCACAGGACGCACTTGGTCACCTTGTAGACCCCCCGGAGGACCAGGGAGGGCTGGGAGAAGTCCAGCCGGCTGAGGCTAGAGGGGTCGCACGCCATCACCTGGTTCACCTGTTGCAGGTTGTTGCTGATGCCCCCCCAGTCCAAGTTGCTGAGCCAGTCAAACTGGGCCAGGGCCGGGACCAGGGAGACCGCTACCAGAACCAGGGCTTTCCGCATCTTTCACCTCCCGAGAAGGGGCCGGTAGAGGGCCCTCAGGTCCAGGGCGTAGGCGGAGAGGTCGGAGAGGAGGGTGTAGGGCGCCCCCCGCACCCCCGGCACCTCGTACCCCTCGGGCACGGAGACCCAGCGCCAATGGGTCCGTTCCAGTCCGAAGGGGAGCACGTAGGGGGCACCCCCAGGGGCTGGACGGGGCCCTCCAGGGGCAGGGAGGGGTAGGCGATGACGCACGGGGGGCAGTACTCCACCCGGACGTCTACCGTGATGGGCACGTGCCAGTAGACCACCAGGCGGGAGAGCTGGCTCCAGGCCCACCCCACCCAGTTGCCCAGGTTCACCTGGGAGAGGTCCACGCCCCGGATGTCGGGCACCGTGGTCACCTCCAGGAAGTTCGCCGCCTGGAAGAAGGTGGTGTAGCCGAAGCTCTCGTACACGGGGAGGGAGGCAGGGGGAAGCCAGCGCTTGGTTTCCTCTAGCTTCCAGAGGCCCGGGGACTCCCGGTCGGCCTTTATGGGAAGCTCCTGCACCTTCTGCCCCAGGGCTTCCCTGAGCTTTTCGTTCGTCTCCTGGAGCTTGGTCTGGGCCTCGGCGTCCCTGGGGTTCCGGGCGAGGCGGGCCTCGAGGTCCCGCTTGAGCTTCCAGAGCCCGTCCACCTTCATGAGGGCCACGGCGGAGCAGTCGGCCAGGTCGTCAAGACTCCCCGTGCACCGGGAGAGGACGGGAATGCCCTGGGTCAGGGTCCTCAGAGGGCTGTCCAGTAGGTTCCTCAGGTTGGTCTTCACAAGGTCCACCCCCGGCAGGCCCAGGAAGGCCCGGGAGAAGAGGGTCTTCGCCGAGCGGTAGAAGTGCACGTAGAGGTAGACCTTCTCCAGGTCGCTTCCCGCCCGGTCCACGAGGCCCTTGTAGGTGTTCCAGAGGGCCTGCACCTGGTCCCAGAGGGCGGTGAGGTCGGCGGGGAAGAGCTCGGTGTAGACCGGGGCCACCACGCTCCCCCCGCCCAGGAGGTGGCCCTGCCAGGGCACGGGGAGGTAGGCCTTAGGGCTCCCCAGGCTCTTGAAGTCCCTGGGGAGGAGGGAGAGGAGGTCCTGGGGCGTGGAAGGCCGGGGCGTGAGAAGAGCCCTCGCCACCTCCTTCTGGTAGTCCAGGTAGTAGTCGGTGAGGGCCTTCTGCATGGCCCGCTCCACCCGGGCGTTGGCCTCGTCCCAGTTGAACCAGAGGGGCTGGGAGGGATACCCGGGGGTGCGGAAGACCTCGTACCCCTGGACCAAAACCTTGAACCCCGGGATGTACATGAGGGGCAGAACCTGCACTCCCAGACCATCGCAGAACTCCTTCGGGTCCACCTGGGGCACGGGGAGGTAGCGGTCCAGCTTGTGGAGCCCTCCCGAGGCCCACTTCCCCAGGTCCAGGGGGGAGGAGCGGGTGGCGGCCTCCAGGAAGGCGGTGTCCACCCCCTCGGAGGGCACCATGAGCTTGAGGTCGGGGAGAGGGGGGTTGAGCTCCGGCCCCTTCACCCCGGCCAGGCAGTAGGCGAACCAGAAGGCGGGGTTGTTGAGTTCTGTCGCTGTCCGCCAGTAGTAGCGCTCCTCAAAGCGTTGCCAGGCCTTCCGGAGGTCCCGCGCCACCTCCCGGGTGGCCTCGAGGCTGGAGAGGGGAAGGTAGAACTCGTGGGCCTGGGCCTCCGCCCAGGGAAGCCGCCCGGTGCAGTCCTGCCCCTGGGTGGGGTCGCACCTCCCCTTCTGGTAGTCCCGGAGGCGGTCCTTCCGAAGAACCTCCAGGTAGGGCCACTTTCCCTTCAGAACCTGCTCCAGGCGGTAGTCGGGGGCCGAGAGGAGGTACTTGGTCCACTCCTCGTACCGGGGCCCCCCTGGGCCAGGGCCAGGGCGGTAGTCAGCAGGGTCAGCGCCATCGTCCACCGCACGCTCCACCCCCTAAAGCCCCTTCTCCCGGCACCAGTCGGAGAGGGGCTTGAACCAGACCTTGGCCTCCTCTCGCCCCGTCCCGGCGAGGGGGTTACCCTGGGGCGAGATGGACCGGGTGATGTAGCTCACGTAAGGGTCGCCCTCGGCCACCTCCAGGTCCTTCCCCGTGGGCATGAGGTAGCCTCCAGCCCGGGAATCCGGTACCGCTTCCCCTCCGCCGTCACGTACCCCCCGGCTTCCACGGGACGGTCGTTGTCCGTGGCGTAGCGCCACCGCGCCTGCCATTGGGACAGGTACCACCGCACCCGCCACCCCTGGACCCGGAAGGTCCACCCCTGAACCCGGATGGAGTAGTCGTACAGGTAGGGGCTCACGGGAGAAGTCCCCGTCCTCCGGCTCACCTCCGCCGTGCCCCTGACCCTCTTCTCGGCGTCCACCACTTCACAGGTGATGGGGTAGGTATTGGTGGTCCCCAGGAAGAGCTTCCCACAGGGTTGGTTCACTTGGAGGATGGGGTCCTTCCACCGGAGGGTGAAGGTCTCCCAGCCCCTTCCGAAGTCCCCGCCGAAGGTGAACCGCCAGGGCGGGATGTTGGAGCCCGAGTAGTTCTGGGACTGTTCCCCGGAGAGCTCCCAGGTCCCGCTGGCGTACACCTGGGCATACCCTCGGTCCCTTCCCTGGGCGTCCCTGGCCGGGCTCACCTGGGTCCACGTGGTGGGAGGGGTGCTCGGGAGGGTGATCCCGATGACCTCGCTCCCGTTGCCCAGGGAGAAGGTGTCCTTCCCGTCCCAGTCCCCGGGATACGCCTTCCCGTTGAAGGAAGGCATCTCCACCCACCAGATCCAGGAGGGATTTCCCAGGAAGAGCTCCTTGAACTCCACCCGGGCCTTGAGGTTGGCCTGGGAGATGTAGCCCCACACGTGGGCCCGGGCCTCGGGAAGCCCCTCCTGGGTGGGGGAGAGGGAGGTGGTGAAGGAGAGGTAGTCCGTTTCCTGCCAGTCCGGGCGGTCCACCAGGTAGCGCCCCGCCATCACCGCCCCCTTCTGGGTGGAGCCGGAAGGGGGGTAGATGACGGCGAAGGCCTGCTCCTTGGCGAGGGTGTCCCGGGGCATCACGTGGAAGCGGGTGTCGGAGCGGTAGAGGGAGCAGTACCCCCTCGCCGTTCCCTCCGGCACCACGAAGCGCTCCTGCCCCCCGTTCCGGGTCCGGAACTCCTGGGCCAGGGTCTGGGTCCACACGGAGACCTCGGGAACGAAGAACCAGAGGGTGCTTCCCCGGGGCTGGCGAGCGTAGAAGCTCCTCAGGTCCGCCAGGGAAGAGAGGACGCTCTTTCCCACCACGTCCCGGTCCGCCGGGGAGATGCCCGAGAGGATGGACCTGGACCGAGGGGGCTGGGTAGGACTCCATGCCGGGGTAGCGGTAGCGCTCCCTGGCGCTACCCCCTGGAGGCGTGGCCGAAAGCCACCCTCCCGCCTCCAGGGGCACGGGGTTGTCCGGGGAGGGCATCCAGGTCCTGGTCCCCTGGAGGGGCCACACGGCGTACTGCACCTGGTGGTAGGAGGGGCGGTTCTGGGAGTCGTAAACCGTGGTCACCCCCGCCCGCCCCCGGAGGCGGTTCCCTGAGTCGTAGAGGTTGAAGACCGCCTGGTTGTAGGGGATGTTTGGGGTATACCCCGAGAGGGTGAAGTAGTCGCACCCGGAGACGCAGAGGTAGAGCCTCCCGTTCCACCAGAGGCTCTGGTTCGTGGAGCCCTGGGTGGGGTTGGTCCCGCTTTCCACCAAAAACTCCACCACCACGCTGTAGCCCTGCCGGGCGTCCCCCTGGAGCGTTCCTCTGACCTCCGTGGAAGGGCGGGGGCCACCCACGAGGCCCACCTGGCCAGGGCCAGGGAAGAGAGGAGAAGGAGAGGGCTAAGCCTTTTCACGCCGTACCCCCCAAGCGTCCACGAGGTTCAGCAAAAGGGCCCACCCTATGCCCACGAAAAACCACCCGGTCCGTAGGTGTAGGCCAGGACCATTCCGAAGCCTGCGCCAAGAGCGTACCGCCACCACACCCTGCACCTCCTACGGGTACTGCCTCCCCCTCTGGAACATGGGGTCAATCATGAGAAGGGTTTTCAGGGTGGGCACGATGCCCGTGGGGGTTTCCACCAGGGCCAGGCACCGCCTCCCCTCCGGGGTGTCCTTGAAGGTCTGACACCCCCTTAGGACCTGGTCCCTCTCCTCCTGGGGCACCCCGGCGTACTCCGGCACCGAGGGGTCGTAGTACTTCCGGGGGATGAGGCGGTCCAGGAGGAGGTAGTCGTGCCGCCACCCCTTGACCATGAGGAAGGTCTTGATCTCCACCTTGGGGCCGATGTCCGCGCCCCGGGCGTTCTGCTGACCGAAGCAGAAGGTAATGAACCCGCCGCAAAGCCTCCCGGTGTAGAGGAGGCCGTGGAGGATGGAGGCACGTCCGTGAGAATCTTGATCTCCCCCGCCGGTCCGCGCGGCTACAGATTCCGAGGAGGCCGCAGTCGTAGAAGTACCCCTGGGCCACCTTAGCCAGGGCGCCCCTCACGGGCTCCGGGACCTCCTTGGCGTAGGCGTAGGCCCGCATGGAGCCCCCTGCCCGCTTGTGGTCCTCCACGAGGCGGTTCGCGAACTCCTGGAGGGCCTGGTCGTAGGAGAGCTCCCGCTCCCAGGTGAGGTAGGCCACCCCCCGCCCCGAAGTGGAGATCGTCCCACTCTGGGGTACCCAGTAGCCCCGGAGTTGCTGACAGTTGTAGTAGGGGTAGCCCGGCGTATACCCGGAGGTGGTGACGGTGGTGGTCTGGACGTTGCCGCTCTGGTCCCTATACTGGCAGGACCAGTCCACCTGCCACTCTTTCCAGTAGACATAGGCCTCCGCCGCGAAGTTGTGGAAGCCGTTGTCCCGGAAGGAAAGGCTTCGGGTAGAAACCTGGACCTCGGGACATCCCTGCACCGGGTTGGGAGAGAGGAGGGCGGTGTAGGTGGGGCTCCCCGGCCCCTCGTCCTTGAGGGCGAGCTGGCTCCCCGTCCACCGGATCCGCACCCAGGCCGTGGTGGAGGGGGAGGAGGTCCAGGCCCGCACGGTGAAGGAGCCGGGGGAGGCCAGGGCGGTGGGGGAGACGGTGAGGTAGACCTGGGGCCTCCCCACGGGAAGCTCCGGGTATTCGGGAGGCGTGTAGCGCACGGTGCAGGTCTGGGGGCTTTGGGCCAGGGCGGCCCCCAGGACCAGGAGGAGTGGCAACAATATGCGGCGCATCAAGCTCAGTATAGCAATGTTTGCTTACCGAGGCCGTAGCGCCCTCTCCGCTTCCGCCACCCGCTCCAGGAGCTTTTCTTTCCGCCTAAGAAGGGCCCGGTAGCGGGCCAGGGCCTCCAGGAACTCCCGGGGCCGGGTGAAGCCCTCGGGGGGTTGCCAGCCCTTGCCCAGGTACTTCCAGCGCCACTTCCCGTCCTTCTTCACCTTGAGGTAGGGGTAGGCCCGTGGGGACACCGGGTACAGCTCTCCTTCCCACACCTGACCCACCGCCAGTAGACGGGGAGAGGGGAGAGGGCCTCGAGGGCTTTGCGCTCCTCCTCCAGGCGGGCCTCGAGGTCGGCGAGCTCCGCCTCCAGGCGGGCGAGGGCCTTGGCGAGGGCTTCCGGGGGCATCTTAGCTACACACTCCCCTAAAGCTTGCCTGCCTTGTAGCTAAGACAGGGCAAAGGAGCCGGGACTGCCCCGGCCTCAGTACCAGGACACCTTCCAGTAGCTTCCCGCCTTCCGTACACCCAGGCGGCGTGCTCCGGGGTGGGTGGTTCGGCGTAGACCAGGTTCCAGCCTGGGGAGAACTCCAGGTCGTACTGCACCTGCCTTCCCCCGCACGCCTGGAGGCCCTTCTTCACCACCCCCTCTCCCGTGTAGACCAGGCCCAGTATTCCTCGGCGGGATAGGGGTAGGGGAGGGCGCGGGGCACGAGATAGAGGCGGGTCTCGCCGCCCCCGGGGTAGAAGAGGCCACCCCGTTCCCCGTTCATCCCGTTCCACCACTCCACCAGAACCTGGGCCCCCGTGCACCAGGGGTCGGCGTCCAGGTAGGGGTCGGGGGTGGGGACGAGGCCCCGGAGGGAGAGGTAGACCCGCCCGTCCACCACCGGGGCTTCCCGGGTGAGGACCCTGAGGGTGCCGTTGAAGGGCCTCCCGCTTCTATCCTTGATGGTCATCTTTAGCTCCTCGGCGTCGAGGAGCTGGTACTCTCCCTCCGTCCCCGCCCCGGGAAGCTCCCCACAGGCGGCGAGGAGGGGGAGGAGGGCGAGAAGCCAAGCCGCGCGCGCCGTCTTCAGGATCACTTTCGCGTCCATCCTCATCTCCCACATTGCTCCGAAGGGTCTTTCGTCGCCTTACACGCGGGCCTCGAGGGCGTAGAGGACCACCCCCTTCCGGCCCAGGACCTCGTACCACACGCTCCAGCCGTCCGTCCGCATCTCCCGGGCGAGCCGCACCATCCTCCCCTCCCAGGCACCATGGGCCAGGGGCGGTCGGAGAGGCCCCGGAAGACGGGGTGGCCCAGGAAGCGGAGGCGCTCCTCCGCCCGCTTGAGGGCCTTGGCGAAGTCTTCCATACCCCTGTCTCCCAACCCCTGTCTCCCATCTTAGCTACATGCTCTTTCCAGAGGCCCCTTTCGTGTAGCTAAGACAGAGGGCCTCGAGGTCTTCCCGCCGCTCATACCGGAACCTCCGAGGATGCGCGGGGTCGTACACCTGCTCCTCTACCCGCTCCACCTGCTTCCCGGGGAAGAGCCCGAGGTGGTGGAGGAGGTCCCGCTCCAGGCGTTCCTCCACGAGGTCAAAGCTCGTGACCGTGCCGTCCTCGAAGCGGATCACCACCCGCCTCATCCCTCCTCCCTCCCCAGGACCTCTAGGTAGAGGTTCCCCTTCCTGGCCTCAAAGTAGGCGCCTGAGCGGTAGGTCCTCGCCCATCGCCCCCGGGCCAGGGTCTCTAGAAAATCCTCGTAGGCCTTCCAGTCGGGGAAGCGCCGCTCACGCCGCACGAGCTTGCCGTTTTTGAGAAGAACGAGCACCGCTTTCATGCTTTCCCTACCTCCCACCCCCTCCCGTGGGGCCCCCAGGCCCCCGGGCCCTGAGAAGGCTTGGGGAGGGCGCTTTTGGGGCCTGCTCTCCCCCGTTCTGCGCGAAAGCAAAATTTCGCGCACGGCTTCCGCGCTCTCCCCTAGCCCGCCTTACGCCTCCGGTCCGGCCCCCGCACCTCCACGGCCCGCTCCACCCGGGAGAGGAGGGCCTCGGCGTTCTCCCCGAGGCGCCTCGCCGCCTCCTCGGGGGGGTAGTTGGAGGTGACGAGGAGGTCCAGGCTTCCCCGGTGGGCCGCCTCCACCAGGCCGAAGAGGACCTCCGCCGCGAAGGGGGTGAGCCTGGCCTTGCCCAGGTCGTCCAGGACCAGGACGCTCGCCTGGTCCAGGATTCTCGGGGCTTCCGGGTCTTGGGCCTCGAGGCGGGCCCGCTCGTAGAACTCCCACTCGGAGAGGAAGAGGGTCCTCTTCCCCTCCTGGGCCTTCTTCCAGGCGGCTCGCACCGCCAGGTGGGTCTTGCCCGTTCCCGGGGGGCCGAAGAGGTAGAGGACGCCCCCCTGCTCGTGCCACGAGGAGATGGCCTCTAGGACCTCCCTCTTCCCCTCCCAGGGCCTCTCCAGGTAGGCCCGGTAGGTGGGGGAAGGCTTTCCCGGTACACCCGGCTCCAATGCCACCGCCGCCAGGCCTTCGCCACCTCGGCCAGGTACCTCTCCGGCTCCTGGTAGGTGCACTCGCAATCGTGCTCTATGCGGTGCGGGGCCCGGAAGTCGTACCCCCGGAGCGGGCGCCCCGCAAAGGGGGCAGGGAGGAAGCTCAGGGTCGTGCTCCACCCCCCTTGGCCTCAAGCTCTTCAGGATCTCCTCTAGCTTACTCCGGTCCACCTCCTCCCTCCTTTTCGCCAAAGCCCCGTCTAGAAGCCTCTTTGACACACTTGTGCCACCACTTGTGCCTGCAGAGCTTCTAGAAGAGCAGGACCTCTCCCCGCTCTTCCTCGGGGAGGGGTCTGGCCTTGGCCAGGAGCTTCCTGGCGTAGGGGAAGGGCTCCCGGGCGTGCTTGGCCGCCTCCCGGAGGCTTTCTCTACCTCCTCCGCCCCGAGGGTCTTGGCCCAGGCCCTGACCTCGGGGAGCCAGAGGATGAGGCGCTGGCCCGCCGCCCCTCGGGGTAGACCAGGGCCGCCTCCGCCGCCCGGAGGAGGACCCCCGGGGGTGG
>BBBL01000041.1 GCA_001311545.1 Thermus kawarayensis JCM 12314
CGGCCATGCGGTGCTGCGCCACGGCCCGGCCCCCTCGCCGCCACGACCTGGGTCAAGACGAGCCCCCGGGGGGAGAACCCGCCCGGGGGCTTCCCCACCTCAGCAGGGCTTCTCCGCCCCCTTCCTGGCGTAGAAGTACCAGTTGAGGAAAAGGTTCAGGGCGTAAAAGACCATGAGGCCGTAGAAGAAGGCGGTGAAGCCCCCCGTGGCCCGCTGGGTGTAGGCGGCCAGGGTGGAGAAGAGGAAGGGCCCGTAGGCGGCCACGGCCGCCGTCCAGCCGATGACCCCTCCCGCCTGCCGGGGCGGGAAGATCATGGGCATCTGCTTGAAGGTGCTGGCATTCCCCACGCCGCTGAAGAAGAAGACCAGGAGCATGGCCATCAGGAACATCGGAAACTGCTCCAGGGAGGTGGGCCGGGTGAAGAGGGTGACGAGGAGGGCCGAGAGAAAGATGCCCAGGGCCGAAACCTGGGTGACCACCGCCCCCCCCAGGCGGTCGGCGAAGGGGCCGGCTATCACCCGGGCCAACGAGCCCACCAAGGGCCCCAGGAAGGCGTACCGCAAGGGGTCGGGGGCCCCTTCAAACTTCCCGTAGACCTCGCGAATCAAGAGGGGGAATATGGCGGAGAAGCCCGAGAAAGAGCCGAAGGTCATGATGTACAGGCTGGTCATGATCCAGGTGTGCTTGTCCCGGAAGATGTCCAGCTGCTCGCGGAAGTTGGCCCGTATGGGCACGCTCCGGAGGTAGACCCAGGCGAGAAGGGCGCCCAACAAGACGAGGGGCACCCAGACCAAGGTGGCGTTCTGCAGCCAGATGGGCTGGGACACCCCGGGCTTGGGGGTGAAGGTCTGTGGCCCGCCCAGGAGGGAACCGAAGAGGGCAAAGCCGATGACCCAGGGGGTCACGAACTGCACGATGGAAACGCCAAAATTACCGATACCCGCCTGCAAGCCCAAAGCCGTCCCCTGGAGGCGCTTGGGAAAGAAGTAGCTGGTGGAGGGCATGAAGCCGGAGAAGTTGCCCCCGCCAATGCCGGCCAAGAAGGCCAGGAGCAGGAGCGCCCCATAGGGGACCCCCGGGTTCTGCACGGCGAAGCCCCACCAGGAGGGGAATGAGAAGGAGCAGGGTGGAGAAGGTCACCAGCCGACGGGTGCCCAGGATGGGGGGCAGGAAGGTCCAGACGATGCGTAAGGTGCCCCCGGCCAGGCCGGGCATGGCCGTCAGCCAGAAGAGTTGCGTTGTGCTCAAATCAAACCCTGCCTTGGGCAAGCGCACCACCAGGCGCTCACCACGTACCAGGTGATGAAGGCAAGGGTGAGGTTGAAGGTGGTGATCCAGAGGGTGCGCCAGGCCAGGGCCGGGTCCCAGCGCTTGGGATCTTCCGGGTTCCACTCCGAAAGCCACTCGGTCTTTTGGGTGCGGGTCATGGCCGATCTCCTTTCACCTCAAACTCGTTCCTTAGGTGCCGGGCCTCCGCCTGGAGGAGCTGGAGCACCGTGAGGTGCATCCACAGGAAGGCGAGGAGCGTGAGGACAAAGAGGACGAAGAAGGTCATCTGGGGAAGACCGGTCCAGGCCTGGGCGTAGGCGAAGAGGGGCGGGAGGAAGAAGCCGCCCAGGGCCCCCAGCATCCCCACAAGCCCGCCCACCGCCCCCACATCCCGGGGAAAGTAGGTAGGGATGTGCTTGTAGACGGCCGCCTTGCCGATGCCCATCCCCACCCCGATGAGAAACACCAAGCGGTGAAGAGCCAGACGTTCATGGTGAACCGCATGACCTCCTTGGTCCCCGCCTTGGTGTAGAGGACGATGTGCCCCTCGGGCATCATCAGGACGCCCGAGGCCAGGAGGATGATGCCGAAGGTCCAGTACATCACCCGCCTGGCACCTAAGCGGTCGGAGAGGTACCCCCCCACCGGGCGCAAAAGGCTCGCCGGGAAGATGAAGAGCGCCGTGAGGAGGGCCGCCTCGTGCAGGGGGAGGCCGAAGACGTCCACGTAGTACTTGGGAAGCCAGGCGGAGAGGGCCACGTACGCCCCAAAGACCACCACGTAGTAGAGGCTGAAGCGCCAGACCCGCACGTAGCGGAGGGGCCTTAGCATCTCCAGGAAGGGCCTCCCCTGGCCTGGGCGCTTATCCTTTCTGGGGGTGCCGAACCAGAGGGCGAAGCCATGAGGACCAGAAGGACCGCATAGAGGAAGGGAATGAAGCGCCACCCTCCCGGGATGAGCCCGCCCAGGTACCCGGCGGCGGGCACGCTGGCGATGAGGCCGGGCCGATGAACTTGGTGACGCTGGCCCCCACGTTACCCGCCCCAAAAACCCCCAAGGCGAAGCCCTGCTGTTCCTTGGGGAACCAGGCGGAGTTCCAGGCGATGCCCACGCTGAAGCTGTTGCCGGCGAAGCCCACCAGGAAGGCGTAGAGGAGGAGTTCCTCGTAGCTCGCCGCCCGGGAAACCAGGTAAGCGGGGATGGCGGTGAAGAAGAGCATGAGGGTGAAGACCAGGCGCCCCCCATAGCGGTCAGTAAGGATCCCGGCGAGAAGCCGCCACAAGGACCCGTTCAGGATGGCCACGGCCGAGATCCAGGAAAGCTGCACGTCCGTGAGGCCAAACTCCTTGCGAATGGGCACGCCCAGCACCCCGAACATCAGCCACACCGCGAACATCAGGGTGAAGGCGAGGGTGGAAAGCCAGAGCACCCGGATGCGGTCAGGGCGCTCCTTCTGCAGCAGAAGGGGATCATGGGTCATGGTTCACCTCGCAAGCTTGCGCACCCAGACGACGATCTGCCAGGGGCGCGCCACGTATCCCAGGGGAACGGTGACGATGTGGACAAGCCTGGAAAAGGGAAAGAGGCCAAGAAGAGCCAGAAGTTGAAGACGTGAAGCTGGGTCCAGAAGGGGAGGTCCTGGAGGAGCTCAGGCCGGGGGTTTAGGGTGAGGACGGACCAGAGGTAGGGGGTCATCACCGCCGGGAACCAAAAGGCCCCGTAGCGGTAGAGGACCGCCGTAAGGACCCGGTGAGGGCGGAGATAAGGACGACCACTAAGACCGCGTAGTCCATGGGGGTGGAGGCCGCCCGTACCCGGGCCACGGAGATGCGCCGGGCGAGGAGGACGTAGGTGCCCACGAGGCCCAAAGCCCCAGGCCAAGCCCGGTGATCTCCAAGAGGTAAAGCCTTATGGGCACGGCGTTCCAGAGGAAGAGCCCCTTGGGGAGGAGAAGGGCCAGAAGGTGCCCAAGGAGCACAATCACCAGGCCCCAGTGCATGGCGGTGGAGCCGAAGAAGAGGCGCTTCTGCTCCAGAAGCTGGCTGGACTGGGCCGAGACCGAGAAGGGCCTATAGACCATGCGGTAAGCGGTCACCGCCACCGCCAGGGTCAGGGCGATGTAGGGGAAGACGCCGAAGAAGAGGGTGTTCCAGCTCATCCGTCACCTCCTTTCCGCTATCCCCTGCAAAGCCTCCTGAACGGCCTCGAGGATCAGGAGGTAGGGGTTCTTGGCGTCTAAGGTCCTTAGGGTTTTCTGCATCTCGGAAAGAGCCCGGGGAAGAATCTCCACAAGCTCCGGCAAAGGCTTTTCCGCCCGGGCCAGGTAGCGGAGGACGTTGGTGAGGTGGTCGGGAAGCTCGCTCCCCGGGTCCAGGCCGAGCTCGCGGAAGGCCCGCACCAAGGCGGCCAGGAGCTCTCCCCGCTGATAGCTTTCCCCGTAGACGGCGAAGCCCACGTAGGGCGCGGTGGTGGGGGTGAGGTCCAGGGTGCGGGTGTAGAGCTCCTCCCACTCCCCTAGGGAGAGGTCCTCCACCTGACGCAGGAAGCGCTCCAGCCTCTGCTTGGCCAGCCCCCTGGGGCAGGCGATCCAGCGCCGCCAGAGTTCCTCCAGGTGGCCCGGCATGGGGTAGGCGAAGGCCAGGGCCAGGGTTTCCAGAAGCTCGGGGTTTCCCATGATCCCCTCCTATTCCCCGCGCAGGGGCGGCTGGATGTACCCAAGGCCCGTCTCCCCCTTGTGGGCCAAGGGGTCCTTGAAGACCTCTGCGGCCATCTCCCGGTGGTACGGGGGAAGGACGAACCGCTCCTCCAGGGTGGGCAGGGTGGTGAGGCGGTAGATGGCCTCGGCCTCTTCCAGGGTGAGGCCGGCATCCTCCAGGACCCGGAGCCCTCTCGGTGGGACGGCCCTCGAGGCTCTCCTGCCGCTTCAGGATGCGCACCGCCAGCATCTTCTTGAGGACGGGAACGATGAGGCCTCGTTTCCGGCGGCGAAGAGGCTCGCCAGGTAGCGCACGGGCAGGCGGGCCTTCTCCAGGCTGGCGTAGACCTCAAAGTCCAGGTCGGTCTCCGGGAGGTCCAGGCGCACCAAGCCCCCGTTCCCCTGGCTTGCACGCAGGGCCTTCTCCACCGTGGCCACCACCGGGGAAAGGGGCGGGACGTAGAACATCATGGCCAGGGTACGGTACTCGGGATGGAGGGGTAGGGCCAAGCGCCAGACCTTGACGAACCGGTAGATGGGGCTTTTCTGGGCAGCCCGGATCCAGCCCTCGTCTATCCCCTCCGCCTGGGCGGCGGCGATGACCTCGGGGTCAAAGGGGTCCAGGATGAGGGAGAGCTGGGACTCCACCAAGCGCTCGTCCGGCACCATGGCCGCCTCGGGGATGCGGTCGGCATCGTAGAGGAGTACTCCCATGTAGCGGATGCGTCCCACGCAGGAGTGGGCGCAGGCCGGGGCCTGGCCCGTCTCCAGGCGGGGGAAGCAGAGGATGCACTTCTCGCTCTTGCCCGTGGCCCAGTTGTAGTAGACCTTCTTGTAAGGACAGGCGGCCACGCACATGCGCCAGGCTTTGCACTTGTTCTCGTTGACCAAAACCACCCCGTCCTCGGCCCGCTTGTAGATGGCCCCCGAGGGGCAGGCGGCCACGCAGGCGGGGTTCAGGCAGTGGTTGCAGATCCGGGGCAGGTACTGGAAGACCACGCCCTCAATCTCCGAAAGCTGGGCCCGTATCTCGGGGTCCAAGGCCTCCAGGTTGGGGTCGTTCTGGGCGTAGAGGGGGCTCCCCCAAGGTCGTCGTCCCAGTTGGGGCCGGCCTCCGGATCATGGATTCCCCGGTGATCATGGACACGGGGATGGCCGTGGGCTGGTCCTCGCCCTCCGGGGCGGTGAAGAGGTCCGAGTAGCGGAAGGTGAAGGGCTCGTAGTAGTCGTCCAGGGAGGGCAGGGCGGGGTTGAAGAAGAGGCGCAGAAGCCTTGGGTTCGGGAGTGGAGCCTTAGGTCCAGGTGGCCGTCCTTGTACTCCCAGCCCCCCCTAAAGCGCTCCTGGTCCTCCCAGCCCGTGGGGTAGCCGGTGCCGGGGCGGGTTTCCACGTTATTCCACCACATGTACTCCGCGCCCTTGCGGTCCGTCCAAAGGTTCTTACAGGCCACGGAGCACGTGTGGCAGCCGATGCACTTGTCCAGGTGGAAGAGCATGGACATGTGGGCTCTGACCTTCATGGGCTACCTCCTTACCACTCTGGGGGCCTTTCCAGCTTGCGCACGTAGACCCAGGTGTCCCGGTTCACCCCCACGGGGCCCCAGTAGTTGAAGGCGTAGGTGAACTGGGCATAGCCGCCGGACATCAAGACGGGCTTGAGGCGGGCGCGGGTGATGGAGTTGTTCATCCCCGCCCGCTTGCCCCTCAAGGGGCTTTTGGGGATGCCCACGGTGCGCTCGGTGGCGTGGTAGACGAAGACCGTGCCCCTGGGAATCCGGGCCGAGACGATGGCCCGCTGGACGAAGACCCCGTTGTCGTTGAAAAGCTCCACCCAGTCGTTGTCCCGGATGCCGAGCTCGGCGGCGTCCTTGTCGTTGAGCCAGACGGGGTAGCCGCCCCGGGAGAGGGTCATCATGCGGTGGTTCTCGGAGTAGGTGGAGTGGATGGACCACTTCCCGTGGGGGGTGATGTAGTTTAGGAGCTTGCCCTGGGCCTCCTCGGCCGCCTTCTCCGTCTCCTGGAGCATGAAGACCTCGGGGCGGGGCTTGTAGGTGGGCAGGTGCTCCCCCCAGGCTAGGTAGTTCGGGTGGTCCAGGTAGAGGTGCTGCCTTCCCGTGAGGGTGCGCCAGGGGATCAGGCGCTCCACGTTCAAGGTGTAGGGGCTATAGGCACGGCCGTGGTTGATGACAGCGCTCCAGGTGGGGGTGGTGAGCTGGCGGCGGGGCTGGGCCACGAGGTCCTTGAAGGAGATGCGCACGTGGCGGTTGCCCTCGGCCAGGTCGGTAAGCTGCACCCCGGTCTTCTTCTCCTCGTCCAGGAAGGCCCGGTAGGCGAGTTCCCCGTTGGAAACAGGGTCCAGGAGGAGGATGGCCTCCGCCACCTGGCGGGCCTCCTCCAGGGAGGGCCGCTTCTCCCCCTGGTAGAGCCGGGGCTGGCGCCCGGCGAGCTCCTGGTAGAAGTCCTCCACGGGGATGGAGAGGCCGTGCATCCCCACCCCCACCTTCTCCACCACCGGCCCCAGGGTGACGAACTTCTCGTAAAGCTGGGTGTAGTCCCGCTCCACCACCCGGAACTTGGGCATGGTCTTGCCGGGGATGGCCTCCACCTCGCCCTTCTTCCAGTCCCGGTCCTCGAGCTGGGCGAGCTCGTCCGGGGTATCGTGCTGCAGGGGGATCATGACCAGGTCCTTCACGGGCCTAGGCAGGTGGACCCGGGCGAGCTCCGAAACCTTCCGGGCTATGGCCTTGAAGATCTCCCAGTCGGGCTTGGACTCCCAAGAGGGAGGCACGGCGGCCTGGAGGGGGTTGATGAAGGTGTGCATGTCGGTGGTGTTCAGGTCGTCCTTCTCGTACCAGGTGGCGGCGGGCAGGACGATGTCCGAGTAGAGGGCGCTGGTGTCCATGCGGAAGTTGAGGTCCACCACCAGGTCCAGCTTCCCCTCGGGGGCGGGCTTCCGGTAGACCGCTTCGGAAACGTGGTCCTCCGCCACCTCCTCGGCCACGGCGGCCGTGTGGGTCCCCAGGTAGTGCTTGAGGAAGTACTCGTGCCCCTTGGCGCTGGTGCCGATGGCGTTCCCCCGCCAGATGAACCAGACCCTGGGCCAGTTCTCGGGGGCGTCGGGGTCTTCCACGGCGAAGCGGAGCTCCCCCCGCTTCAGGGCCTCCACCACGTGCTGGACGATCTCGGCCTCCGTCTTCGCCCCTTTGGCCTCGGCCTCGGCCACCACCTGCAAGGGGTTCTTGTTGAACTGGGGGAAGAAGGGAAGCCACCCTTTACGCACCGCCCGCACCTGGTGGTCTAGGGTGTGGTCGGAGAGGCCCTTGGCCGTCTTGTCGTAGGCGGAAAAGCCCCGCTCGTAGCGCCACTGGTCGGAGTGGACGTAGTGGAAGCTGGGGGTGTTCTGCTGCCTAGGCGGGTAGCCCCAGTCGGTGGCGAAGGCGATGGGCCCCCAGGAGGCCTGGTTGGCCAGCTTCTCCTGGCCCACGTAGTGGGCGAGGCCCCCCCCGTTCACCCCCACGCTCCCCGTGAGCATGAGGGCCACGATCCCCGCCCGGTACAGGAGATTGTTGTGGTACCAGTGTTGATGCCGGCCCCGATGATGATGAGGTTCTTCCCCCGGGTCCTGAGGCCGTTCTCCCCCCAGGCCCTGGCGTAGGTGAGGAGGGTGTCCCGGTGGATCCCTGTCCACTTTTCCTGCCAAGCGGGGTATAGGGAAGGTCGTCCTCGTAGGAGACGGGGTAGTCCCCGGGAAGGCCCCGCCCCACTCCGAACTGGGCCATGAGGAGGTCAAAGACCGTGGCCACGGCCACCCTCTCCCCGTTTTTGGTGGCCACGTACTTGACCGGCACCCCCCGCTTGAGCTTCCGGTCCGAGGCGAAGTCGTCAAACTCCACCAGGGCCACCTCGTCCTCCACCCCGAGGAGGCTCAGGCGGGGGTTCAAGGGCTCCCCGGTTCTGGGGTCTTCCAGCTTCAGGTTCCACTTCCCCTTCTCCTTCTGCCAGCGAAAGCCCAGGGTCCCCATGGGCATCCTGGGGCCCTTGGCCTCGTCAAAGACGAGGAGCTTGAAGTCGCCGTTTTCCTCCTCGGCGTACTCGGCCAGGCGGTTCGCCCTTAGGTAGCGCCCGGGACGGCCTTCTTGGATCTCCACCAGGAAGGGGGCGTCGGTGTAGCGCTTCAGGTAGTCCTGGAAGTAAGGCACCTCCCGCTCGGCGTAGAACTCCTTCAGGAGGACGTGGTTCACCGCCATCCAGAAGGCCCCGTCCTGGCCGGGGTGGATGGGAATCCACCAGTCGGCGTACTTGGACACCTGGGAGAAGTCGGGGCTGAAGACGGTGAGCTTGGCCCCGGCGTGCCGCACCTCGGCGATGAAGTGGGTGTCGGGGGTGCGGGTCATGTTGAGGTTGGAGCCCATGACGGCGATGAAACGGGCGTTGTACCAGTCCGCCGACTCGTGAACGTCGGTCTGCTCGCCCCAGATCTCCGGGGAGGCGTTGGGCAGGTCGCAGTACCAGTCGTAGAAGCTCAGGGGCACGCCGCCCAAAAGGGAGAGGAAGCGGCTTCCGGCGGCGTAGGAGATCTGGCTCATGGCGGGGATGGGCGAGAAGCCGATGACCCGGTCCGGGCCGTAACGCTTCACCGTGGAGACCACGGCGGCGGCGATGAGCTCCAGAACCTCGTCCCAGGAAGCCCGCCTGAAGCCCCCTTTGCCCCGGGCCTTCTGGTAGCGCTTGCGCTTGTGGGGGTCGCTCTGAATGGCTTCCCAGGCAGCCACGGGGTCCGGGTGGGCTTTCTTGGCCTCCCGCCAGAGGTCCAAGAGGGCCCCCTTGGCGTAGGGGTACTTCACCCGGATGGGGCTATAGAGGTACCAGCTGAAGCTTATGCCCCGCTGGCACCCCCGGGGCTCGTAAGGGGGAAGGCCCGCCTCGAGGCTGGGGTAGTCCGTGGCCTGGAGCTCCCAGGTGACGATCCCATCCTTGACGAAGACCTCCCAGGAGCAGGAGCCCGTGCAGTTCACCCCGTGGGTGGTGCGCACCCGTTTGTCGTGCTGGAAACGGTTGCGGTAAAACTCCTCCCACTTCCGCTCCGCCGGATTTTCCATCTCCTTGATCCAGTCCCTCATGCTTACCTCCTAAGCTGGGCGCGGATCCGCTCCGCAAGGCTTCTCGGCCGAAGCTGCCAAAGGATGGCCTGGTAAAGGAGAAGCAGGGCCAAGAGCACGAGGCCCGCCACCAGGAAGCGCCCCAGGTACAGGGAAGGGGGCCGGGGGGCCTCCGGGGACACCTGAACCAAAAAAAGCGGCCAAGCGCTGGCCTCCTCCGCGGTCAGGGGCTTCCCCTTGTAAGCCTCCCGCATCACGGGGAAAGCCGGGTTCTGGAGCAGGGCCGTTAGCCCCACCTCGCCCCCAAGGCGCTTGGCGGCGTCGGTCAGGTCCCTGCCCAAAGAACCCCCCCCGAGGAAGCCCACCCCGGCCACGGTGTGGCAGGCCTG
>BBBL01000042.1 GCA_001311545.1 Thermus kawarayensis JCM 12314
GAAACAGTCCCAGCCGCTAGAAAACCTGCTCTATGCCCTTTTGGGGTTTTGACCGTACCTATGAGGGTTTGAAACGCAGAAGTTGCGCCCTGCTGCAAGGGCTGCTAGGATGAGGGCAAACCCGCCGGGCTGGGCCTGGGTTCCCGATGGCCCGGTGCAGGACGCGCGGCCCTTCAGGGGGCTGTTGCCCGTTTCCAAGGCTTCCGCGGTGTTCGTACCCTGCCGGGTGCGTGCGGTGGAGAAGGGGCCCGGTCCCGTCCCCGGCCCGCCCCTTACGTGGGAGCCTCCAGGGCCGGGGCACCGTTATGGGCTAAAAAAACGGCTCCCAAAGGTTGCCCTCCCCGATTTTCCACTTCAGAGGATCGGATTGGGTGCGCGACCCCGGTACCCAAGCCAAAGGGCCTGCCTTCAACTGTCCGTTATCCCACTCAACCAGTTGCTCCCGGGCCCCTGAAAGCCCTGTGTTGGCTACCTCTTGGACAGCCGCATGGGCCAGGAGGGTGTCCGTGCTCACCATCGGTTCCCTATTGGAAAGGTCCAGGGGCTTACCAAAGAAGCCCTCCGGAGGCTGGCCGTCCAGGTGCACCCTTCTGACCCTGCCGAGGCCGTACCGGGTGTCGCCCCCCAGGAAGAGTTCTTCCATCTCCAGGACCTCCGCCTCTACGTCGGCTTCCCGGCAGAAAACGTAGCCCTTGAGAAAAACGGGCTGGGGAACCTTCTGCTTGCCCCAGAAGGACCAGTCCGCCAGGAGCTCATACTCCCGGAGGGTGGCCTCGAGGGCGGCGTCGGTGCTTGGGCTTATGGCCGTCCCCGGCCGCACGGTGAGCATCCACAGGCGGAACTCACGGTCCGCTTTCTTATTACCCTCGTTATCCTCGCGATGCCAAACAAGCCCCCTCCCCTCCGCATCCTCGTACCTGGGGAGCCAGGCGAGGTAGCGCTCCCCCTCCTTTTGGGCGGGGAAGAGGTAGCTGAAGCGGCATTTTTCGGAGAGCCGCTCGCCCGTGCCCCCGTAGTCGGGAGGAGCGTCCCCCGCCTCCTTTCTGGCCAGCTGGGCCGTGAGGGCGCCCCAGAGGGTTCGGGCGGGGACGTAAAGGCGTGTACGGTTCAGGGAGCCTGCGGGGGTGGTGCCCACGTGGACCGGTGAAAGCAATTGCCAGACCCAGCTGTAGATCTTCCAGCTCATGAGGAGCCTCCACCCTTAGCCTTCAGGTGGTAGCGGGCGTAAGAAAAGGCCGCGCGCAGGAGGTCCCGGGCAAAGAGGAGGTCGTCCAGGTCTTCGGCCAGCTTCTTAACGGCATCCAGGATGTTGCCTGCCCCCTCGAGCCGGTCCTGGAAAACGTCCTTCAAGAAGTTTAGGGACTTTTGGTCGATGTGGCGCGCGAACCTGTCGTGCCTGGCCTCGAGGTAAAGGAACGTGGCGTAAGGACCTTGCTCTTCCAAGACCGCAAGGGCCTCGTTGAACACCTTTTCTTCTATTCCCTTGCCCCTGTCATCCCGGATGTCGGCCAACTGATACCCCAGTTCGGCGCACAGGATGTCCAGGTTGATGCCGTGAGCGCGGCTCATGGCCGACCTCCCCCTTGAGGTTGCCCTGCCCCCGAGGCGGCGCCCTGCCCCGAGGGCTGGCTTTGCTGGCAAGGTGCGGATCCCCCGTCGTGGACTACCCTTAGCCGCCCCATCCCGCGCGTGCCCATACCGCCGATGCCCAGGTGTTCCAGGTAGAGATGGGCTTTCTTGGTTACATTTCCAACAGCGTCCGGGTCGGTGACTGCCGTAATAGGTTGCCCACCAATGTTGAAATGCGCCGGGTTTTTGGCAATGATTTCCCACACCAGCACCGTGCCCCGCGGCAGGGCCTCGTAGGAGAAGAGCGCCCTTTCCTCCGCGGCGCCGGTTGCGGGTTGATGGAGACCGAGGTGCGGACCTCGAGGTTGCTGTTGACGATGTGGGCGAAGAGGTGGTCGGGCGCCAGGGCCAGGCGGCGAGAGATGTAGTCTGGAACACAAACGCTTGAAAGTTTTTGGGTTACTGCCCTCATCTGGCCAAGCGCCTTCACGGGAAGGAGAAGCACCCTAGGTTAATCTGATTATTGGAACTGCTCTGCATATATACCGCGTTGTCCTCCACCCCATTAACCTCCAGCCCCACCGAGCGCAGGGCCATGGGCAGGTAATCCACATGGGCCCCTGGCGAGTGGGCACGGGGAAGAGGAGCACGTGGGCATCGGTGAAGGCGGCCAGGCCGGCGAAGCCCCCCTCCTGGCCCGCGCCGCGGGCGAAGCCGAAGACGGTGCAGACGGGGCAGTCGGGCTGGCGGCAGTGGCCTTGGTTCTCGTCCAGGCTCAGACCGGCACAATCGGGGTAATAGGGTTTCTGTCTGCCCTGGAACTGCTGTCCTGATTGGCGGGCTTGCTGAATTTGCTGCTGGCGGTCTTCCTCATAATGCATCGCCACATAGGTCCGGTACACGCCCGCCAGGCTGGAGCCGGGGATCTTGGGCACCTGGGTGACCGGGTCCCGGACGATGGTCAGGTCCACCCGGCCGATGCGGGCACCTCCGGTCCCCACGTGGATAGGGTCCAGGGCAACGCCTACTTGTGTAAACTTTTTATAGCCTGCCATGCCTACCTCCTCTGCAGACCCTCTTTGACAACGCTTAAGTGCCAGTCTATGGCCCACTGCAGAGTTTCCCGCGTGGCCGCTCGGGTGAGGCTTTCCAAGCTCGTACCCTGCACCCCCAGGTAGTCCGCCAGAAGGCCACGCAGGGTGGCCTGCCACAGCTGGGAGGAGGCTTCCATCCCACCCTCGGGTGGGTGCCAGTCCTCCTCCAGGCGGGCCAGCTCGCTCCGGAGGCGTTGCAGGGACGTTTGGCTTGGAGCAACCCTCCGCAGGAGCTCCCACACTCCCCGCATCTCCGCCCAGTCTTCCAGGTACCGTGGAGGAGTTGCGTCAAACCGGGCGGCGTTGGTTTCCATGAAGAGCGTCTTCACCCTCGCGGGTAGTACCCGGACTCGGTCCCCCGGTCGCAGGTCGGCCACATGCCGGTAAACCTGGCCCTCCGGGTGCCGAAAGTCCCGGGGAAAGCGCACCTTTGGGTCTTCCACGGCCACGTACGGGTAGAACACGTCCTCCCGGCCATCGGGCAGGCCTACCGGCACGAGCCGAAGGACCTCTTGGCCATCCTTCCTCCGCAGGCACAGAGCTACCACGCCCTCTTTTTGCTTGACTTCTCGGACTTCCCAAACCTCCTCCTCGGCCTCCAAGGTCTCTTCCAGGTTCCGCGCGGCCTCCACCACCGCTTGATAGGGGACCAGGCGGGGGAAGGCGACCACGCCCGTGCGAAGGGGAAGGCGGTCCCACACCCGGGCAAAGCGCTCCTGCCACCGACTCAGGGCCAGGTCCACGCAGGCGGAGGCGGCTTCCAAGGGCACCAGCACCCGCAAACGTAAGGGGGAAAGCTCCAGCGGGATGGTAGGGTAATAAACGCCGAGATGGCTGTGGGGTCTAGAGACCTCTTTCACCTCGGATATCTCCACATCCCGAGGCTTCCCAGAGGCGTCTTCTTTTTGCAATGCGATCATTTGCCCCTGAAGGGCCCGCTTTGCCTCCTCGGGCTTCAAGTGCCAAGCCAGGTTGGAGATGGTCAGGAAGCCCTCCAGGTTGCTCAGGTAAAGCAGGCTAAGGGGCTTACCTCGCCAGGAGCCGGAGTAGACCTCTCCGTCCGACCATCCGCTTGGGTCCCTTGGGACCAAGAGCAGCCGTCGCACCCGCCAGGGGTTGTCGCTGCGTGCTGCTAATTGCCGGAACTCCCGCAGGAGGTCTCGGAAAAACTCTTCCGCTTCCCGCCAGAAGCGGTAGACCCGGCCCGGTGACGGCAGTTTGCGGAAAAGTTGATGTGCCAGCCATGCCGCCCGCTGGTCATCGTTCAGGTTGTTCCATGGAGGTGCGTCCGCGCGGTCCTCGACGATCTTGTAGAAAAAAATCTGGCCAATCATTCTCGTGCTATATCCCTCTGACAGATTCTTCAGAACCGGATCATTCTTATTAAAGGAAACAAGTTTACCCCGCACATAGGTTAAGAGACTGTCATAGGCGCTTTGTGGGTTTAGTGGATTAGGTGTGCCATCAAGCACAGGATTGAACCGTGCCCACTCCGGGATGGCCTGGGCTCGCAGGCTGTCCACCCGCTTGCCGTTGAGCCAGTCTTCCAGGTCCAGGGAAAGGGTGAGCAGGGCCAGACGGCCGTTGCGGTCGGCCACCTCTTCAAACCAGATGGTGTCGTGGCCCAGTTGGCCTGAAGCCAGGCATCGCGGCGGTGGTGGCGGCGGTCACGGCAGACCCGGCAGGGCTTGCCTTTGTCGGTGGGGTCGCCGTTCAGGCGCACCTGGCAGACGGGGCAGACGTGGCCATGTGCCTCGGAGGGGATTAACCAGCGAATATCCCATCGTCTGTGCACCGGGACGGCCACGGTCTTTTGTGCCTCTCTCCATTCTTCCACCAGGGGCACCAGGGAACGGGTGGCTGGCTCAGGCGCACATAGTGGAGTTTCCAGGTCCAGGTCGCGGGCGATTTCTTCCACTTGTTCCTGCAACCATCGCGCCCACCCGTTCAACCAATCGGCCGGAACCGTTTCGTCAAACCGCTCCCCAGGGAAGGAGAAAACGGCCACGCTGCTATCGCGGTACAGCAAAGAGCCCACCGCCAGGTCCACCTCCACCAGCGTGGCCACCCGGCGGAAGAATTCTTCAATCGTTCCCTGCGCCCCCGTCCAGTCGCCGATTTTTACTGCCCGGGCCTCATAGTGCTCCGTACCCAGGGCCACAGTAAGCAAGCGCCAGCGAGTGTTGTTTTTCAAGTAGGAGTTCACCATCTGCTGGCGCTTATTCCCTAAATTATTCCAGTTTGCCACCTGGGTTCTAAGGCGTTTTTCGATGTCTTGCTCCGTCAGGCTAGGTGAAGGATCCAGCAATGCCCCTGCCACCGCACTCTTGAACAGGGCAGCTGCCACATAGGATTGGTCCCAAAGAGTCACATCGTTGTTGGGAAGCCGTGTTTCGGCCAGAGTGGAAAGAAAGGCCCGGCGGATGAAGGAGCCCTCGCCGATGGCTCCTTCACGCCAGCGCTGCCAGAGGGCCACATCCTGGACGTTCTGTGTACCGAGATGGCACAGTTCCTCCAGCACACGACGGATCTCATTCACCAGTTGGCGCCACCCTTGCGGCGAAAGGATCTCCGGCGGGTCGGCTAGCAGGTTGCGCTTGGGATGACCCCAGGGAGAAGAAAGCCACATGTGGGGAATGGTCTGGTCAAGGTAGTCAGATGTGGACGCCGGCAGATTTTTCTCAACGCCGGATACGGTACCGTGTCCGGCCTGAAGTAGGCCTAGTAGTCCAGGATCGCTTGCCCCTCGCCCACCGTGCTTTTCGGTAAATGTGGCAAAAGTATTGGGCCATGCGTCGGCAAGGTTGCCGCTGTTGTAACGTTGTTTGACCCACCCCAGCAGGTCATCCCAGGGGAAGGGCGGCGACTCTTGCTGATGCCACTTGCGCTCCTGATAGCCATTGTCGTTCTCACCACCATGGCGTCGCAAAAACTCAACCCGGGCCTTGCCCGCCATGTGGAACCAGCCGACGGCTCCATGGCCAGAAGCAGAGGGCGGTGCTGGCGCAGGGTTTCAGCTGGGGAAAAGGTAGTGCTCATGGTGTACCTCCCTAATTGAGCCACCTTTCCACTTCCTGCCAGAGCTCGTCGCGAGTATTTCTTTCCACACTGCCGTGCGTTTTGTGGAAAGCGCGCCACTTGGTTATCTTCGCCGTGCCCCAGCCTACGGTGCGCTTGGCGGAGATGCCGTAGGTAGTGAGCAGAGCCTCAATGGCTTCTAACAAATTGGGGAGGAATTCTTTGGGTTTGAGCTCTGGCTTCATCCCCGGCCAGGGGGCATAAAGGAGCGAGAGTGTTCCTTTTGCGCCGGGCGGCACTACTTCGTAATAAATGGGCTTTGTGCCAGCGCGGCGCTCTCGGCTGTGGGGATTGATGACCTCAAAGCCTATGCGGTCAAACCAGGTGGGGTAGAAGACCAGCGCGCCTGATGTAATTTCTCGTGCTCCTCCTCGCCCTTCTCATGGCCAAAGAGGTGCAAAATCCAGTCCGGGTCGCGCCAGCCGTCCAGTTTCCCGTTGCGCCGCTCCAGGTGCTCCCGCAAACCGGCCTGCATCCGGCAGGCCCAGCGGAGCATTCCCTTCCAGGACGAAGCCGCCATGAAGGGCACCCCGAAGACCCGGTCCTTGCGCACCGGGTTGTCCAGCACATGGAAGACCCGGTCGTCTTTGGAGTACCACGGGGTGAGGAGTTCAAAGTCCACCTGGAGGGCGAGCCAACTCCGTGAAGGAACATTGGGGAAATCCGGCTCAGTCTCTAAGATTAGATCAGGAATCGTGATGCTTCTACTTGCCTGTTGCATATAGCGAGAGCGGGCGTTTTTTTTTGTCTGCCTGGAAAAAAACGCACTGAAACTTCATCCACAAAACCGCCCGCAAGGCCTTCAGGCAGGGTCAGCGTTTCTTGTAGTCCTGGGTCGTTGCTTAAAGAAACAAAATAATCCCAGGTCATGCGCCTTCCTCCTGCTCAAATAGTTTGGTCAAAATTTGTGCACCTATTTGAAACTCCCTCTCGGGCTGGAAACCAGGCCAGACTTGCCCGAGGCGGCGCTTTATCTCGTCAAAATCCACCAGCCCCGGCTTCACAAAGCCAAAAGTGCGGCCGCCTTCTCCTGGGTGCTTGAAACTGAACACCTTCTTGCTCTCTTGCTGGCGACCAGCGAGCCAACCGTACTGAGTCGGGGGATCATCGTCGCTATACCGCCTTTCGTGTCGACTGGTCTGTGGACATCTTTGTCCTGGCAGGTGAACTTGATTACAGCGTTTACATCGCTTACTTTGGTTACGGCCCACAACCCTGTTAAATGAGCTATTGTCAGGATCTATTCTGGTTAGATACCGCCCCTTCACAAACCAAAAATTTTGCAAAGAAGCCCAGGAAAAATTATCGTCGGGAAAGCCGGTGAGCCAACGGTTGTCAGTTACATAAGCTCGGATGTCTTCAAGCGTTTTGTCACACTGCCAACCCACAGGACACTTCACATACTGCACAAGGCCGAAATCCCGGTGATGATGCTCGTTTTGTCTGTTCTGTTCATCCGACGGCTTAAACACCGTCTTCCCACCTATGGCTCCATACTCGGCAATGAGGCGAAGGGTGGCGTCCAGCAGGCACCATTCTTCGGATGTAATAGGCCGCAGGGGGATAAAACGTAGGGTAAAGGTCTGGCCTGCCCGGATCTGCTTCTGAATGACTTTATCGTTCTCGTCCAAGATCACGAGCCGGAACTTGCGCGCCCAGCCGGTGCAGCCGAAGAGCTCGCAGACGACACAGTGGTGCCCGGGCTCGTGAGGGTTCTTATTCCCGGCCGGGCAGCGGACGCCGTCTGCAGTGGGATCGCACGCCTTTCCGCCAAGGCCCCGCACAAGCACCTCGTACCACCAGCGGATGGACCCTAACAGACCCGTGGGCTTAAAGGAGTTTCCCTCCCGGTTCAGGTCACCTGTCCATATATCTGCGAGGGCTTTTAACTTCCACTGTTTCGCCATATGGACCATCAACTCTTTCCCCTTAGATTTGTCTTGATGCTAACAAACCCTGATGGGTCCGTCAATAGACCTGGAGCTCCGCCTCAAGAGGGCCATTGAAGAGATCCCGCTGGAGCACCCCGGTCACGCGAAGCGTAGCTTGGTACGGCTACCGCCGGGTCACCGAGGAGCTCCGCGTCAGTCCAAAGGGCTAAGCTTGCAACGGATTCACCGCCTTTGCAAGGTACGGGCTTCCGCCCGTGACGCAGGACTTCCACCTCTCCCTGAAGCACGCCGTCCGGAGGCCCAAGCCCAACCCCCTGCTGCAGATCGTGCTCCTGGCGGGGGACAAGGCCGACCTCCGGGGTTTTCTGCTGAAGCAAAGGGAGCCTGAGCCCTTCGAGCTCCACAAGGCGTTTCCCTTCGGGAAAGCGGGTACACCGACTTCACCCTCCTGCCCTACCGGGGAGGGAAGGCCTGGTTCGTACCCGTCTTGGGTCAGCCGCCTTGGCGGCTACGTTCCCCACAGGACGCGGACGGTGGTGGCCTTCGGCCTGGGCCCGTCCCCTTCGGCGGAGCTGGCCCTGGGGGCCTAGGAGGAGGCCAAGGCCTTTCTCCAGGCCCAGGTGGGGAGCTCCCCAGGGCCCTGGTGCACCACGTTGCGGGGGGTCCTTTCCTGAGCCACGACTGGGTGGGGACGCTGCTGCTGAAGGACGGGCAGGGGCTTTCCTACAGCCTGATGGGGGCCAAGGGCGTCACGCGAAGCGTACATTTTCTCCGGTGGTGGAGAGCTTTTTTTGCCCGGTTCAAGGGGGAGGGGAGAGACCAGTTTTTGGAGGCCAGAAGCCTTGGGGAGCTAAGGGAGGTGGTGAGGGAGCGCCTACGCTACTACCACGAGAGCCGGTTGCACTCGGGGCTCGGTTATCGGACGCCAAAGGAGGTGATGGAGGAGGCGCTGGGGCAAAGCACGCGGGACACCACACGGGAGGCAAGGTGAAAGTGTCTAAGTTTTGGGGGCTGGATCAGCGGGCTACGACGGCAGGGGAGGGGAGGTAACCTTCACCGTGGGACAGGAGAGCTTCACGCGGGGGGGCAGCCCCTACGGTAGCGTCTACAGTTCGGCCGTGCGGCACTCCGTCCCCCCCAACGCCCTTCTGACCTACACCCCTCCCCCGGCTTCCGGGTCTACCTGGACACCAAGTCGGTTTCGGGGGTGACCTACGAGTACTACTGGCAGCTCAAGAGCGTCTCCTTCCCCGCTTCCACCCCGGGGGCGGGGGGCGCGGCCTCGGCCTACATCGACTGGACTCTTCCGGTGCCCCGTGGCCTCTACGAGCTGTCAGGTGTGGGACGGCTTCCTCTGGAGGGCGGCTTCCAGGTGAGGTGAGAGCATGAGGAGACACGGTCTTACCCTGATAGAGCTTCTGGTGGCTCTGGCCCTGGGAGCGGGCCTGGCCTATCTCGCCGCCACGTCCCTGGTGCGGGGCTGGCTCGCCTCCAAGGACGTGGTGGAGCAGGGCGTGGCCGCCCAGGGGCTCTCCCAGGGCCTGGAGTACGTGCGGCAGCGCCTCGAGGCCAGGCCCTCGGGGCTTCTGGTCCAGGCGGACGGGGCCACGGTGGTCTACCAGCGCTGGAACACCTCTCCCTGGGTGCCCTGGGTCTGGCCAAGGGGGACACGGCCTACCGCCTCCCCGAGGACCCGGGGGGGGCCGATGGGGACCTCTACCTGCTCCGTGGACCCCGCCACCGGG
>BBBL01000043.1 GCA_001311545.1 Thermus kawarayensis JCM 12314
GCCTCCAGGGCCCGGATCTCGTCCCGAAGCCGCGCCGCCCGCTCAAAGTCCAGGGCCTCCGCCGCCTGCCACATGAGAAGCTCCAGCTCCGCCAGGCGCTCCCTCAGCTCCTCCCGGGAGAGGTCGGCCTCGAGGGGGGTCTCCTCGTACCCCTCGGGGCGGATCACCGCCCGCACCTCCTTCCGCACGGTCTCCGGGGTGATGCCGTGCTCAAGGTTGTAGGCCTCCTGGAGGGCCCTTCTCCGGTTCGTCTCCTCTATGGCCCTCCGCATGGCCTCGGAGAGCCGGTCGGCGTAGAGCCAGACCTCCCCCCCGGCGTTCCGCGCCGCCCGGCCCATGGTCTGGATGAGGCTCCTTTCGCTCCTCAAGAAGCCCTCCTTGTCGGCATCCAGGATGGCCACCAGGCTCACCTCGGGGAGGTCCAGGCCCTCCCTTAGGAGGTTGATCCCCACCAGGCAGTCGTAGTGGCCAAGCCGGAGGTCCCGGATGAGGGCCTGGCGCTCAAAGGCGTCCAGCTCGTGGTGGAGGTAGCGCGCCCTTATCCCGTGCTCCACCAGGAAGCTCGTGAGCTCCTCGGCCATGCGCACGGTGAGGACCGTGACCAGGGTGCGCTCGCCCCGGCTAGCCTCTCCCTTATCCCCTCCATGAGGTCCAGCACCTGGTTCTCCGTGGGCTTGACCCGCACCAGGGGGTCCAGAAGCCCCGTGGGCCGGATGATCTGCTCCACTACCCGCCCCGAGTGCTCTAGCTCAAAGCCCGGGGGTGGCGGAGACGAAGACCACCTGGGAGACCTTCTCCAAAAACTCCTCAAAGGCGGAGGGGGCGGTTGTCCAGGGCCGAGGCAGGCGGAAACCGTAGTCCACCAGGGTCTTCTTCCTGGCGTAGTCCCCCCGGTACATCCCCATTAGCTGGGGCACGGTCACGTGGGACTCGTCCAGGAAGACCAGGAAGTCCTCGGGGAAGTAGTCCAGGAGGGTGTAGGGGGGTTCGCCTGGGGCCTTCCCCGTGAAGTAGCGGGCGTAGTTCTCCACCCCCGGGCAGGTGCCCATGACCCTCAGCATCTCCAGGTCGTAGAGGGTGCGCTCCTTGAGGCGCGCCGCGTAAAGGACCTCCCCCCGCTCCTCAAAGTAGCGGACCCTTTCCCAGAGCTCCTTCTCTATCTCCTTGAGGATCTCCTCCAGCCCTTCCGGGGAGAGGTAGTGGGTGGCGGGGAAGAGGACGAACCCGGGAAGCTCCCGCAAGCGTTCCCCGGTGAGGGGGTGGACCTGGAGGATGCGCTCCACCTCGTCGCCCCATAGCTCCACCCGGATGGGCTCGGTCTCGTAGGCGGGGAAGATCTCCAACACCTCCCCCCTCGCCCGGAAGCGCCCGGGGGCGAGGTCTATCTCGTTCCGCTCGTAGCCCAGCTCAAGAAGCCTCTCCAGGAGGGCCTCCCGGGGGTAGGCCATGCCCCTTTCCACCACCAGGTTCCTGGCCCTATACTCCCTCGGGTCCCCCAGGCCGTAGATGGCCGAGACCGAGGCCACCACGATGACGTCCCGCCGCGTGAGGAGGCTACGGGTGGTGGAGTGCCTCAGGCGCTCAATCTCGGGGTTGATGCTGGCGTCCTTCTCAATGTAGAGGTCCTTCCCCGGCACGTAGGCCTCGCTGGTAGTAGTCGTAGTAGCTGATGAAGTACTCCACGGCGTTTTCCGGGAAGAGCTCCCGGAACTCCGCCGCCAGCTGGGCCGCCAGGATCTTGTTGGGGGCGAGGACCAGGGCGGGCCTTCCCAGGGCCTCTATGACCTTGGCCATGGTCACCGTCTTCCCCGTGCCCGTGGCCCCGAGGAGGGTAACGTAGCGCTCCCCGTCCCTTAGGGCCTCCACGAGCCCGGCCACCGCCCTGGGCTGGTCCCCTTTGAGGTCTGGCCCCCGGTAGCGGAAGGTCATCCCTTAGAGTATAGGGCCCCCGCCCGGTCTTTACCGGGGTCCCGAATGGGGCCCCCACCCCGGCCTTGCCAGGATGGGGAAAGAAACCCCCCGCCCCTCTGGGGCGGGGGGCAGGGCGAGAGGGCTTAGAAATCCACCTTGTAGCCGATCTTGAAGCCCCGGCCGTAGGAGGTGCTACCGGGCGTGCGGGCGAGGTCCGTGAGCACGAACTCCCCGTAGGCCACGCTGAGGTTGTAGTAGTCCGCCTGCAGGTAGAAGCCCTCCACCAGGCCGGACTGGGTGCCCGGGGTAGCCGTCCAAGGAGCGCCAATGGGGTCGGGGGAGCGGTAGACCCGGTCGCGGGCGAAGTTGAAGGCCTGGTTGCCCGAGCCCACCGTGGGCAACCCGGCACCCGCCAGCTTATCCCCCTCGTAGTGGGCGTAGGCCACGCTGAAGTTGAGCTTCGGGGCTAGGAAGTCGCTGATCTTCACCCCGGCCCGGTAGTAGAGCTCGTAGGTGGTAACATTGCTCGGATTAGCCGTGTAGGACGTGGTGCGGTAGGAAACCGCCCCGTCCAGGCTGAGGCCGAAGAGGAGGGGATCGGTGGAAACCTGCACCCCGGCCTTCAGGGTGGTGTAGCTGGGATCGGTACCGCCGCCAGCAAAGCTGTGGTAGCGGAAGCCCGGAGAGAGACTTAGGATGGCCAGCTTGAAGGGCTTGCTCAGGCTGGCGTAGACCTGGATATCCCTGCGGTCGTAGCTACCACCGCCGGGCCTATAGAAAGCAGCGTACTGAGCGGTGAGGTTGAGGGTGGGGATGAGGCGTCCTGAGCGCCGCCATCGTGAGCCAGCTTTACACCGAAGCTAGAGGAGTACTCCTGGTTTTCATTGAGATAGGAGTAGCTCCCAAGGGCGTCCACGAGGTTCGCGCAGACGAAGTAGTTGTTCCCACTATCGCAGGCGCGGTTGTAGAAGCCCGTCAGGCTGAAGCCCCGGAACTTGCCCAGGGCCACGGCCGCCCCAAGGGCGTCGTTGACGCTACCCGGGGACTTGTTGTAGTCGCCCTCGCTCTCGGCGTAGCCTTGAGGGTGATGGGGCCGAAGCCCACGCTGGCGGAGACGCCCAAGCCGCGGGTGTTAGCCCCGTAGCGCCCCGGCCCTCAGACCGCCATAGTAGTTGGTGTCCTCGTTCTCCGACATGCTCGCCTGGCCGTCGGCGTACTGCGGGTCCACGGCGTGGTAGTTGGCGGAGAGGGAAAGGGGCCCGAGCTTCGCCTCGGCCTGGGCGTAGTACGCCCAGTCGGAGAGAGTGTTGTCAAAGAAGTTGGCGAAGGGGCTCCCGGGGGTCTGGGAGGAGACCCAGAGCGGAGAGCTTGGCAGGGCCCAGCTCCAGGCCGCCGTCCACGCCGATGGCCGAGCGGTTGCCCAGGTTGGTGGCGTAGTTCAGGGCCAGGTTGAGGGCGGAGAAGGGCTTGAGGGCGGTGCGGATGCCGAAGTAGTTCCCCGCTTGGAGAGCAGGGTTGGGATCGTTAGCCGTGGTGCCTGCCACCCCTGCCACCAGGGTTACTTCGGGAGCCAGGGGGAACTTGGTGCCAGAGAAGGTAGCCACCATACCCTGGCGGGGGTTAACAGCCTCAGGATCGTTGTCGTTGGCGAAGAGGTAGTCGTTGAACTTGAAGCTGCTCACCGCCCGGCTGTAGGCCACGCTGAAGGGCTGGCCGTCCACGTTCCCCTTGACGCTCGCGGCGTTGAGGCGGATGGTGGGTGCGCCGCTAAAAGTGGTCCCAAAGGCCACGGGCACCTGTAGGGTGGCGCTGGCCTCGGAAACGTTCACGCCCTGCTGGCCGGGCTGGGCTACCTTGACGCCGAAGGTGAGGGCGACGCTCCCCAGGGAAACATTACCCTGATTGCTATCTCCAGCCTGGATATTGGAGGCGAAAGCGGCGTAGGTTCCGTGGAGAAGGCATTGCCCGGGAAGAGGCGGTCTATGTCAAAGTTGGTGCCTGTATTGGTCACCACCGTGCCGTAGGTAGCGGAGAGGGAGCCCTTGATGGAGTACTGCACCTTGGAGAGGTCGGCCACCTGCTTCCAGCTTGGAGACCTTCTCGGAGAGGCCCACCAGGTCGGAGCGCAGGGCGGCAGCGAACTCCTGGACGGCGGCCACGTCCTCCTTGGTGGCGAACTCCTCAAAGTTCACCCCCTGCAGGTCGGCGAGGCCCTTCTCCAGGGCGGTCACCCGGTCCTGGAGGGAAAGGACGTCCTGGTTGAGGAGGACGGCGAGCTCGTTCAGGGCCTGGATGGCCTGGGCGTTGGCCTCCACCTCGGTGCCGAGGGCGGCCACGTCGCCCTTCACCCCCTCCACGTCCTGGGAGAGGGCCTGGAGCTGCTCGGCCAGCTGCTGGGCCTGGGCCAGGGCGGTGTCGGCGGCGATGGAGGCGGCCTCCACCCGGTCCGTGAGGTCCTGGAGGGCGGCCTGGTCCATGCCGGGCTCGGGAGCCGGCTTGGCCTTCAGCTCCTCGATCATGGCCTCGAGGCGGGCGATGTCGTCCTTGGTGGCGGCGCTGTCCTCCAGGGCGGAGACCCTAACGCCCAAAGCGGCGAGCTCGGCCGCCAGCTCCTGCACGGCGTTCTTCAGGCCTCAATGTCCTCGGAGGACATGGCCTCCATGGTGGGGGATTCGCCCTTGGCCTTCAGCTCCTCCTCGATCTGCTGCAGGAGGCGGTAGATGATGAGGGCGGCCTGGTAGCGGGTGAGGGTCTCGTTGCCCCGGAAGGTGCCGTCCGGGAAGCCTACGATGATGCCCTTGGCCGCCAGGGCCTCCACGGCCTCCTTGGCCCAGTGCCCGGCGGGCACGTCGGAGAACTGGGCTAGACCGAAGCCCATGGAGAGCACGGTCAAAAGCCCTGCCAGTAGCGTCACGAGCCTTTTCTTCATACTCCTTCACACCCCCTTCAGGGTTTCTCGGGAAGAGGGTGCGGGCGAGTTTCCGCGTTTCCTCTCCCACCCAGCTTCCCGGGATGCCAGGGAAAAACCCAAAGGCCCCATGGGCCGGTTTTCCCTTGCATCCGGGGCTATCATAAAAGCCTCATGCCCTGGGTGTCAAGCCCCTCGTCCTTTAGGTTTTGGTATACTCCGGCGGGGGGTGAGAGAGGGGAGGAAGAAAGCGGTCCAGGAAGGCGGGAAGCGCAGGGGGTCTTCTGGCCTGACGAGGTGGCGGACCCTTCACAGGGATAACCGGCCAAAGCCGGGAAAGGTCGAGGAATCCGCGGATGCCGCCCGGGGTGCGCCCGCCCCGCCCGCCTGAGAAAAGCCCCGAGGGAAAGCCTTAACGGGACAACCGAGGGGCAGGGCGTCGGAAAAGGCTTTTGGCCCTTAGGAGGGCATGGGTGGGCCTGGTTCCGGGCCCGCCTTAGAGGAAGTAGGTATGTGCGGCATCGTAGGCTACATCGGTTTTCGTAATGCCACGGACGTCCTCTTGGACGGCCTGAGGAGGCTGGAGTACCGGGGGTACGACTCCGCGGGGGTGGCGGTGCGCACCCCGGAGGGGCTAAAGGTGGTGAAGCGCTCGGGGAAGCTTTCCGCCTTGGCGGAGGCCCTCAAAGGGACGGGCCTGGAAGGCCCCTTGGGCGTGGGCCACACCCGCTGGGCCACCCACGGGGCCCCCACCGACCCCAACGCCCACCCCCACACCACGGAGGACGGGAAGATCGCCGTCATCCACAACGGCATCGTGGAAAACTACCTGGAGCTCAAAGAAGCCCTCCTCGCCCGAGGACACCGCTTCGCCTCGGAAACAGACAGCGAGGTCCTGGCCCACCTGGTGGAGGAGAAGTACCGGGGCGACCTCTTCCAGGCCCTAAGGGAGGCCCTAAAAGAGGTACGGGGGGCTTACGCCGTGGTGGTGGTCCACGAGGACCGGGAGGAGATCGTGGCCGCCCGCACCGTGAGCCCCTTGGTCATCGGCCTGGGGGAGGGGGAGAACTTCCTGGCCTCGGACGTACCCGCCCTTCTGCCCTACACCCGGCGGGTCATCTTCCTCCACGACGGGGACCTGGCCCGGATCACCCGGGAAGGGGTGGAGATCACGAACCTGGAGGGCCGCCTTCTGGAACGGGAAGTGGTGGAGGTGGACTGGACCCTCGAGGCCGCCGAGAAGGGGGGCTTCCCCCACTACATGCTCAAGGAGATCTACGAGCAACCCTGGGTCCTGGAAAACACCCTGGGGGGCCGCCTGCGGGAGGAGGAAGGGGACGTGGACCTGGGCCTCGCCCTGGACCCCAGGGAGGTGGACCGGGTCCACGTGGTGGCCTGCGGCACCGCCAGCTACGCCGGGCTTTACGGGAAGTACCTCCTGGAGGCCCTGGCCCGCATCCCCACCGAGTGGGATGTGGCCAGCGAGTACCGCTACCGCAATCCCGTGGTGGACGGGCGCACCCTGGCCATCGCCATCAGCCAGTCTGGGGAGACCATTGACACCCTGGAGGGGCTAAGGGAGGCCAAGGCCAAAGGGGCCCGCTCCTTGGGGGTCATCAACGCCAAGGGAAGCACCCTCACCCGGGAGGTGGAGGAGGTGCTCTACATCCACGCCGGGCCGGAGATCGGGGTGGCCTCCACCAAGCCTACCTGGCCATGCTGGCGGCCATGGCCCTCCTCGCTGTGCGCTTCGGCCGGGCCCGGGGTACCCTGGGAAGGGAGGAGGCGAGGAAGCTGGTCCACGAGATGCGCAAGCTTCCCCGCCTGGTGGAGGAGGTCCTGGAAAAAAAGGCCCCTGGTGGCCCACCTGGCGGAGAAGTACCACCAGGCCCAGGACTTCCTCTTCCTGGGGCGGCACGTCCAGACCCCCACCGCCTACGAGGGGGCCTTGAAGCTCAAGGAGATCAGCTACATCCACGCCGAGGCCTACCCCGCCGGGGAGATGAAGCACGGCCCATCGCCCTCATCGACGAGCACCTCCCCGTGGTGGTCCTGGCCACCAAAGGCCCCCTCTACGAGAAGACCCTTTCCAACATCCAGGAGGTGCGGGCCCGGGGAGGGAAGGTCATCGCCATCGCCACCGAGGGGGACGAGGAGATCAGGAAGCTCGCCCAGGACGTGGTCTACGTGCCCGAGGTCCACCCCCTCCTCGCCCCCATGGTGAGCGTGGTGCCCCTGCAACTCCTGGCCTACGAGATCGCCGTCCTTCTGGGGCGGGACGTGGACCAGCCCCGGAACCTGGCCAAGAGCGTCACCGTGGAATAGATTAAACTATATCCAAAAACTTGGCCACCGCCTCCGGGTCCAGGGTCCTGCCCGCCTGGGCCCGGAGTTCTTGTAAGGCCTCCTCCCGGGTCCAGGCCCGCTTGTAGGGGCGCTGGGAGACCAGGGCGTCCCACACGTCCACCACGGCGAAGATGCGGGCCTCCAGGGGATCTCCTCCCCCTTGAGCCCCCGGGGGTAGCCCGAGCCGTCCCAGCGCTCGTGGTGGTAGAGGACCACGTTGAGGGCCGTCTGGGAGAAGAAGGGAAGCCCGCGAAGGATCTCAAACCCCACCTCGGATGGGTCTTGATCAGCCGCCACTCCCCGGTGGTGAGGGCGGCGGACTTCCTGAGCACCTCGTCGGGGAGGGCCAGCTTCCCCAGGTCGTGAAAGTAGGCCCCAAGGCGCAAACCCTCTAGGTCCTGGAAGCCCAGGGCCCGGCCAAGGCCCACGGCGAGCTCCGCCACCCTCTCCGTGTGCCCCTGGGTCTCCAGGTCGCGGTACTCCAGCACCCGGGAAAGGGCCTTCAGGGCGGCCTCACGGGTGCGGGCCAGGGCGTTCAGGTGAAAGAGGCGTTCCAAGGCCTCCTCCAGCCTCCTGGCCACCACCTGGAGCAGGGCCTCGTCCTCCTTCCGGTGGGGCACCCGCTCCCCGAAGGAGCCCAGGGCCAGGACCCCGTAACGCCTCCCCTCGGGCTTCAGGGCCACCAGGAGGGCCGAGCGCAGACCGCTTTGGGCGAAGGGCTTCAAGGCCCCCGGGAAGGTGGCGTAGTCTTCCACGTACACCGGACCCTCCCAGAGGGAGGGGTGGCCCAGAAGCCCCTGGCCAAAGCGGATGGGATGGGCCTCGTAAAGCCGGGGAAAGCCCTCCGGGTAACGGCCCGCCATCACCGCCGGGCGCACCACCCCCTCCTGGAAGAGGTAAAGGGCCCCCCCGTGGTAGGGGGTGAGGCGGAGGAGGGTTTCCAAGGCTTCCCGGGCCATGGTCAGGGGATCCCGGGAGGCCTCCAGGGCCAGGGAAAGCTCCAAGAGGGCCTTGGAGCGCTCCGCCTCCCTCCTGGCCTCCTCCAGAGCTGCGATGCGGGAAAGGGCCATCCCCGCCGCCTCCGCCAGGGCCTGCAGGGAGAAGCGTTCCTCGGGAAGGATCTCCCCCACCCCTCCGGCGGTGTCCATGGAAAGAACCCCCAAGACCCTTCCCTCGGGGCTCCGCAGGGGCACCCCCAGGTAAGCCCCGGGCTGCACCTTCCCCGAAAGGAAGACCACCCGGGGATCCTTGGAGATATCGGAGATGAAGAGGGGCTCCCCCGACTCCAAAACCCGCCAGGACACCCCCTTGCCCCGGGGAAGGCGGAAGCCCAGCTTATCGGCGGAAAGCCCCGCCGCCGCCACCAGTTCCAAAGCGTCCTCCTCCGGCCGGTAGAGGAAGAGGAGGGCCGAGGCCGCCCGGGTGCTCTCCTTGGCCGCCTCCACCGTCTTCCGGTAGACCGCCTCCCGCTCGGTGAGGGGGGCCAGGAGGCGCCAAGCCTGGACCAGGGCCTCTAGGCGCCTTAGCTCCAGGGCCTCGAGCCTCATGACCGGCCTATTCTACCAGCTGTCCCCCAGGGGAGGGGAAGGAGGCGCAGCTCGGGCTCGGCCTCAAAGGCCCGCCGCCAGGGAAAGCGGATCCCCTGGAGGTCCAGCCTGCGGTTCTCCAGGAGCACGTGGGGCCAAAGGGCCGCCACCTCCCGGGCCTCCTCGGGCAGGGGCTCGGGGAAGCGGGCCCTCACCCAAGGCCTCCCCACCTCCCCCCACCAGTACTGGAAGTAGGCCTCGGCCAGGCGCCCAATCCGCGCTTCCTCCCTCCCAAGGAAAAGCCCCCCCTGGGCCAGGCGCTCCCCAGGTTGTTGGCCGGGGTGCCCCAGGCGGCGTAGGCGGCGAGGCGGGCGTAGAGGCCGAGGCCCTGGAGGTAGGCCATGAGGCCGGCATCCCCCCGGTTCACCCGGGAGAGGTCCGCCAGGGCCACCCGGTGGCGGGCCATGAGGTCCATAAGCTCCAGGGCCGCTCGCCGGGGGTCCCCGCCCCCGTGAAGGTAGAGGACGAGGTGGGGGTCGGCCTCGAGGCCCACCTCCTGGGCCCCGGCGCTCTCCAAGACCCCGGCCACGGTCCTTCCAAGGGCACCCCCTCGTAGGGGGTCACCCGGGCCGGGGAAAGCCCCTCCCCGTACGCCACCGCCACCCTAAGCCCG
>BBBL01000044.1 GCA_001311545.1 Thermus kawarayensis JCM 12314
CCTGGGGGTCCCGCCCGGCCTCGTACAGGGGGCGGAGCACCCCCACCGCCTCCTCCCCCCGGCCCAGCTCCAGGAGGAGGGCGCCCTTAAGGGCCTGGGCCTCGAGGGTGGAAACCCCTTCCAAAAGCCCCAGGGCCTCCTCCCTCTTCCCCAGGGCATAGCCGCCTGGGCCTTCAGGAAGGCCCCAGGAGGCCCCGCCTCCTCGGCGTAGCGGTAGGCGTTTTTCGCATCGCCTAGGCGCAGGTAGGCCACGGCCAGGGCCTGGGCCACCTCGGGCTCGGGGCTGGAGCGGTAAGCGGCGAGGAGGGGGGCCAGGGCTCCCTTGGCGTCCCCGGCCCGAAGCCTGGACTGGCCCAGGTAGAAAGCGGCCTCCCAGAGGCCGGGGTCCAGCCCGTAGGCCTCCTTCAAGAGGGGCTCGGGGGCTTCGGAGAGGAGGGCCTTGCGGAGGAGAAGCCTAGCCCTGGCCCTCCCCTCCACCCTGGGCCAGGCCCCGGTCCAGCTCCCTGAGGGCCCGGGCCTTCAGGCCCTCCTCCGCCAGAATGCGGGCCAGAAGCTCCCAGGCCTCGGCCACCTTGGGTCTTGGTTCAGGAGCCCGTAGAGGACGGGCACGGCCTCCGCCCGGCTTCCCGCGGCGTAGAGGGCCTGGGCCAGGGCCAGGCGGTAGGCGAGGCTTCGCTCCGGTAGGAGCCCCTTCCTCAAGGCCTCCGCCGCCTCCTTGGCCTTCCCCGCCTGGCCGAGGGCGGCGGCCAGGGCCAGGTAGGCCTCCTCGGTGGGCTTTATGGACACCGCCTTCTGGAAGCTTCCGCCGCCTCCTGGGGTTTACCCAGCCGCAGGTAGACCTGGCCCAGGTTGAAGTGGCCCTCGTACCGCTCGGGGAAGACCCGGACCATCTGGTCAAAGGCGAAGCGGGCCTCCTCCAGGCGGCCCGCCCGGAAAAGGGCCACCCCCAGGCCCAGGTGGGCCTCGAGGCGGCCGTAGTCCCGAGCCAGAACCTCCTCAAAGGCCAAGGCCGCCTGGGCGTAGTTCCCCGAACGCAAAAGGGCCTCCGCCTCCTCCAGGGAAGCCGCCAGGGCCAGGCCCAGGAGGGAAAGGAGCGCAACCAAGGGTTTCGTCATAGGGGCCTCCCAACCCTTCGTTGCCCCCAGCATAGCACAAAGCCTTTGCTATCCTAGAAAGCGTGGGGCCAGCCGAGGAAAAGCCCCTAAACCTAGACGCCCCCCGCGTCCTGGTGCTCAACGCGGGGTACGAGGTGCTGGGCCTCGCCAGCATCAAGCGGAGCGTGCTCTTGGTGCTTTCGGGAAGCGCGGAGATGCTTTCGGAAAGCGGCCGCTACCTCCACACCCCTTCCACCCGGATTCCCGTGCCCAGCGTCATCCGCCTTAAGCGCCTGGTGCGGCGGGGGCCAAGCCGCATCCCCCTGAACCGCAGGAACGTCCTCCGCCGCGACCGCTACACCTGCCAGTACTGCGGCCGCCAAGGGGGGAGCTCACCGTGGACCACGTCCTCCCCAAAAGCCGGGGGGGCAAGCACACCTGGGAAAACCTGGTGACGGCCTGCCGGGCCTGCAACCTCAAGAAGGGGGACCGCACCCCCGAGGAAGCGGGGATGCGCCTCCTCAGACCCCCCAAAAGCCCCCGCCTTCCCCTCTTCCTCTCCGACCTCAAGGAGGTCCCCCAGGACTGGGAGCCCTACCTCGAGGCCTTCCTGCGGTAGGCCCCTACCGCCTCACGCTGAGGAGGACCGCCAGGAGGACCAGGCCCGCCCCCAGGTAGCCCAGGGAGGAGAGCACCTCGCGGAAGAAGAGGAAGGCGAAGAGGTTGGCCACCACGGGCTCGAGGGTGGCCAGGACGCTGGCCCGGGTGGCGGGAAGCCGCCTAAGCCCCGCATAGTAGGCCAGGTAAGCCCCGTAGGTGGAAAAGGCTCCCAAGAATACGAGGGCGTAAAGGGCCTTGGCGCTTAAGGGAGCGAACTCCACAAAGGGCAGGAGCCCCAAGGCCCCCACGGGCAGGGCGTAGAGGAAGAGGGTGGGGGTGGCGTAGCGGGGCAGGTAGAGCTTGCCGAAGATGTAGTAAAGGGCGTAGGTGAAGCCGGAAAGGAGGCCGAAAAAGAGGGCGGGCCCAAGGGCCCGCACCTCGCTTCCCCCGCCCAGGCCCATGAGGCCACCCCCAGGAGGGTGAGGGCCACGGAGAGAAGCCCCAGGGCGTCCAGGGGCTCCCGGAGGACCAGGTGGGAAAGAAGGGCTACCCAGGCGGGAGCGGTGTAGAGGAGGACCGAGGCCAGAGCCGCCCCGCCAAACCCCACCGAAAGCTGGTAGGCCCCGTAAAACAGGGAAACCCCCACCAGGCCGAAAAGGAGCAGGACGGGAAGGTCCCGGGGGGCCACCCGCACCTGGCGCAAGGCGAGGGCGTGGGCGGCGAAAAAGAGCCAGGCGAGCCCCGCCCGAAAGAAGGCCACCGCAAGGGGGGTGAGCCCTTCCCCAAAGGCCAGGCGGCTTACCGGCCCCAGAAGGCCCCAAAGGGAGGCGGCCAGAAAAAGGTAAAGGTAGCCCATGGAAGGCAGTGTATAATCCCCCCGGTGCCCTTATGGAGGTCAAGGCATGAGCGCCCGCACCCTTTTTGCCCTCCTCGTGCTCCTTATCCTCGCCCTCTTCGCCTGGCTCAACTGGGGGAGATCACCAAGCCCACCTCCCTCTCCCTGGGGCTCACCCGGGTGGAGGCTCCCTTGGGCCTGGTCCTGGGGGTGGCCCTGGTGGTCCTCAGCCTCCTCTACCTGGTCTTCACCATCGGCCTGGAGACGGCGGCCCTTCTGGAGGTCAAGCGCTACGCGCGGGAACTCCTCTATTACAAGAAGCTGGCCGAGGACGCCGAGCAAAGCCGCTACACCGAGCTAAAGCGTTACCTCGAGGCCGAGCTCGCCCGCCTGGCCGAGGCGGAGCGGGAGGAGATCCGGGCCCTGGAAGCCCGGGTGGAGGAGCTTCTGGAGAAGCACGGCAACACCCTGGCCGCCTACATCGGGGAGCTGGAGGACCAGCTTCTTAGGCTTCTCGGCCCCTCGCAAAACGAGAAGGGCTAAGTGCCGCGCCTCGGCTTTGCGACACGATACCCTTCCTTCCCCCTACCGGCTCGGGGAAGCCTGCCTAGGGGCCCCCATGCTGGCCCAGGCCAGCATGGGTGGTATGAAGCCCCCGCTCTGGCTTGGGCCTACTCCACCAGCTCCACCAGGGCCAGGGGCGCCCCGTCCCCGCGGCGGCGCTCCGCCAGCTTGAGGACCCGGGTGTACCCCCCGGGGCGGTTATGGTACTTGGGGGCGATCTCGTCAAAGAGCTTGCGCACCAGCTTCACGTCCTGGAGGTCCCTAAGGACCAGCCTGCGGGCGTGGAGGTCCCCCCGCTTGGCCAGGTGGATCAGGTGGTCCACGAAGCCGGTGAGCTCCTTGGCCTTGGGCACGGTGGTGGTGATGCGGCCATGCAGGAGGAGGCTTTTGGCCTGGTTGCGGAAAAGGGCCAGGCGGTGGGAAGAGTGGCGGTTAAGCTTCCTTCCGGACTTTAGATGGCGCATGGTCTCACTCCTTTAGGGTAAAGCCCCGCTTGGCCAAGGCCTCGCGGATCTCCTCGAGGCTCCTTTCTCCGATGCCGGGGATGTTCCTCAGGTCCTTGAGGTTGAGGGCCAGAAGGGCGCGCACGGACTCAATCCCCTCCTCCTTGAGGCTGTGGAGGACCCGGGTGGAAAGGCCCAGCTCCTCCAGGGGGAGGTCCAGCTCCTCCTTCTCCTCCCGCTCCGGCGGAGGCTCGGCCACCGGGAGGGAAGGGGCCGCCTGGGGGCTGGCGAAGTAGGAGAGGTGCTCCTTGAGGATGGCCACGGCCTGGTTCAGGGCCTCGAGGGGGGTGATGGAGCCGTCCGTCCAGATGCGCAGGGTGAGCTTGTCCAGGTCCGTGCGCTGGCCCAGGCGGGTGTCCTCCACCTGGAAGGCCACCCGGCGCACCGGGGAGAAGAGGGCGTCCACGGGGATGGCGTTGATGCGGTCTTTGATGCCGTGGCGCTCGGCGGGCACGTACCCCACCCCCCGGTCCACCCGCACCTCCATGTAAAGCCGCCCCCCCTCCTCCAGGGTGGCGATGTGGAGGTCCGGGTTCAGTATCTCCAGGTCGGCGGAAGGGACGAAGTCGGCGGCCTTCACCGCCTTAGGCCCCTCGGCCCGGAGGACCAGGGTGGCGGTCTGCATCTTGGGGTCCAGGAAGCGGACCACCAGCTCCTTGAGGTTGAGGACGATCTCCACCACGTCCTCCTTCACCCCGGGATGGTGGAGAACTCGTGGAGGACGTCCTCAATGTAGACGCTGGTGACCGCGGTCCCCGGGATGGAGGAGAGGAGGATGCGCCTCAAGGGGTTTCCCAGGGTGACGCCGAACCCCCGCTCCAGGGGCTCCAGCACGAACTCCCCGTACTCCCGCCCCTGGGTACGCACCGTAAAGACCGGGGCTTTGAGCTTGCTCTCTAACATAGGCCTCCTTACCGGCCAGGGACTACCTGGAGTAGAACTCAATCACCAGCTGCTCGTTCACGGGCAGGGCCAGCTCCTCCCGGTCGGGCAGGCGCAGGAACTTGCCTTCATCCCCTCCACGTCCAAGGAGAGCCAGGGGCTTACCTTGCGCCCCTTCATGGCCTCGAGGTTCTCCCGGATGAAGGCCAGGTTCCTGCTCCCCTCGGCGATGGCGATCTCGTCCCCGGGCCTCACCCGGTAGGCCGGCAGGTCCACCCGGCGGCCGTTCACCGTGATGTGGCCGTGGCGCACCATCTGCCGGGCCTGGCGGCGGCTTTGCGCGAAGCCAGGCGGTAGACCACGTTGTCCAGGCGGGACTCCAGAAGGCCCAGGAACACCGTGCCCGTGACCCCCTTCTTGCGGCTCGCCTCCTCAAAGAGGTTGCGGAACTGGGTCTCGGAGATCCCGTAGATGCGGCGAAGCTTTTGCTTCTCCCTGAGGCGGACCGCATAGTCCGAGGGGCGCCGCGTGCGGCGCTGCCCGTGCTGGCCCGGGGGATAGGGGCGGCGCTCCATGGCGCACTTGGGGCTATAGCACCTCTCCCCCTTCAGGTAAAGCTTGACTCCCTCCCGACGGCAAAGGCGGCAAACTGGTCCGATGTAACGACCCATCTTCTCCTACTCCTTACGAGGCCTTGCGGAACTTCTTCTTAGGCCGCAGCCGTTGTGGGGCACGGGGGTATCGTCCACGATGGACTTCACCTGGAGGCCGGAGCCTGGAGGGCCCTTATGGCCTGCTCCCGCCCCGCTCCCGTACCCCGGACCACCACGTCCACGCTCTGCATGCCGTAGGCCATGGCCTTCTTGGCGGCGTCCATGGCGGCGAGCTGGGCGGCATAGGGGGTACCCTTGCGGCTCCCCTTGTAGCCGATGACCCCGCCCGAGGACCACGTGATGGGATTGCCGTCGGGATCGGTGATGGTGACGATGGTGTTGTTGTAGGAGGCGTGGATGTAGGCCTTCCCGTTGGCCACCTGCCGTTTGACCTTCTTCTTGGTCGCTTTTCTGGCCATACTCTCCCTCTCGGAGTATCTGCTGGCCCCAAACCGCCTTCAGGGCTTACTTCCTCGGAGCCTTCTTCTTGCCCGCCACGGTCTTGCGGGGACCCTTGCGGTACGGGCGTTGGTGCGGGTGCGCTGCCCCCGGACGGGAAGCCCCCGACGGTGCCGGAGGCCCCGGTAGCAGCCGATGTCCATCAGGCGCTTGATGTTGGCCGCCACCTCCGCCCTAAGCTCCCCTTCCAGCTTCCAGGTGTTCTCCACGTACTCCCGGAGGCGCACCACCTCCGCCTCCGTGAGGTCCTTCACCCGGGTGGCGGGGTTGATCCCCGTCTTCTCCAAGGCCTCCTGCCCGGGCCTTGCCGATGCCGTAGATGTAGGTGAGGGCCACGTCTACCCGCTTGTTCCTGGGAATTTCCACGCCTGCAATCCTCGCCACGTTGCCTCCTTAGCCCTGACGCTGCTTGTGCTTGGGGTTCTCGCAGATCACGTAGACCCGGCCGTGCCGGCGCACCACCTTGCACTTCTCGCAGATCCTCTTGACCGACGCCCGTACCTTCATCGCGCCTCCTACTTGCGATAGACGATCCTTCCCCGCGTGGGGTCGTAGGGGGTGATCTCCACCACCACCCGGTCCCCGGGCAGGATGCGGATGTAGTGCATGCGCATCTTGCCCGAGATGTAGGCCAGGATCTCCGGCCCCGAGTCCAGCTTCACCCGAAAGGTGGTGTTGGGCAAAGCCTCGGTGACCACGCCTTCCGCCGAATGGTGTCCTTCTCCTTCGCCATACCCCTCCTACCGCGCCCGCACCAGGGGAACCCCGGTGAGAAGCTCCGGGCCTTCCTCCGTCACCAAGACGGTGTTCTCGTAGTGGGCGGCGAGGTTGCCCCTCCCAGCGCTCGCCGTCCAGCCATCTTCCAATATTACCACAGGGGCCGGCCTCAAGGTGACCATGGGCTCGAGGGCCAAGGTCATGCCGGGCCGGATCTTGGGGCCGGTACCGGGCTTGCCGAAGTTGGGAAGCTGAGGGTCCTCGTGGATCTCCCGCCCCACCCCGTGGCCCACGAACTCCCGCACCACCCCGTAACCCCGGCTTTCCAAAAAGGCCTGCACGGCGTGGGCCACATCCCCGATGCGAAAGCCCGGGCGGAGGTACTGCATCCCTTCAAAGAAGGCCGCCTCCGTGTCCCGGATGAGCCTTTCCGCCTCCGGGGAGACCCGGCCCACGGGAAAGGTGCGGGCCATGTCGGCGGCGAAGCCCTGGTAGATGAGGCCCACGTCCACGGAGAGGATGTCCCCCTCTTTCAGGGGCTCCTCCGAAGGGATGCCGTGGACCACCACCTCGTTCACCGAGGTGCACAGGGTGGCGGGGAAGCCGTAGAGGCCCAGGAAGGCGGGCTTGGCCTTGCGCTTCCTTATGGCCTCATGGGCGATCTGGTCCAGCTCCTTGGTGGTGACGCCCGGCGCCACGTGGCGGGCCACCTCCTCCACCACCTCGGTGAGGAGGGCCCCCGCCTCCCGCATGCGCTCAATCTCCCAAGGGCTTTTCAGCTTGATGGCCATCAGATTCCCAAGGCGGCCCGGATGCGGGCGTAGACCTCCTCGGGGGTGCCGAGGCCGTCCACCCGCCGCAGGGCCCCCTTCTTCTCATAGTACTGGACCAAGGGCTCGGTCTTCTCCCGGTAGACCTGGAGGCGCCGCCTTATGGTCTCCTCGTTGTCGTCGGAGCGGCCCTCGAGCCCGGCCCGCCGGAGCATCCTCCGCACCAGCTCCTCCTCGGGCACCTCCACCAGAACCACCCCCAAAAGGCGGGTCCGGGTTTCCTCCAGAAGCCGGTCCAAGGCCTCCGCCTGGGGCAGGGTGCGGGGAAAGCCGTCCAGGACGACCCTTTCCGCCAGCTCCTCCCGTATGAGGGCCAGGATCAGCTCGTCCGGCACCAGGTCTCCCCGGTCCATGATGGGCTTCACCCGCTGGCCCAAGGGGGTCCCCCGGGCCACGTGGTCCCGGAGGATGTCCCCGGTGGAAAGCTTCTTAAAGCCCAGCTCCTCCGCAAGCCTGGCCGCCTGGGTGCCCTTGCCCGCCCCCGGCGGCCCCAAGAAGATCACCGCTTCGCCCATCCTGCCCCCTTAACGCGTGCGGCCGCGGATACGGCCCTTGGAGAGGAACCCCTCGTAGTTCCTCAGCATGAGCTGGCTCTCCACCTGCCGCAGGGTGTCCAGGGCCACCCCCACCACGATGAGGAGGCCGATCCCCGAGAAGGCGATGCTCTTGACCCCGGTGAGGTTCTGGATGATCTGGGGAAGGGCCGCCACCAGGCCCAGGAAGAGGGCCCCCCAGAGGGTGAGGCGGGAGACGATGTGCTCCAGGAACTTCACCGTGGGTTCCCCAGGACGGATCCCCGGGATGAAGCCCCCGTACTCCCGCAAGGACTCGGCGATGCGCTTGGGGTCAAACTGCACCGCGGTGTACACGTAGGTGAAGAGGACGATGAGGGCCACCTCGAGGAGGAGCCCCGAAAGGTGGGTGGGGTTGAAGAAGTTGGCGATGGCCCGGAGGACGGGGTTGTCCTGGAAGGGGGCGGTGAGGAAGATGGGGATCTGCAGGATGGCGGCGGCGAAGACGATGGGGATCACCCCGGCGGCATTGAGCTTGATGGGGATGTAGGTGGCCTGCCCCCCGTAGACCCTCCGGCCCACCACCTTGCGGGCGTACTGCACGGGAATCCGGCGTTCGGCCTGCTGCACCGCGGCCATGCCCGCGAAGGCCAAGACGATGAAGGCCAGGAAGAAGAGGAAGGCCACCAGGTTGATCTCCCCGGTGCGGATGAGGCCCACGGTGCGGAAAAGCTGGGGCAGCCAGTCCACCACGATGCCGGCGAAGATGATCATGCTGGTGCCGTTGCCGATGCCGTACTCGGTGATGCGCTCGGCCATCCAGAGGAGGAGGGCGATGCCCGCCACCTGGGTAACCACCACCACCAGCCAGAAGAAGGGCCCGGGGGACCAGCCGGGAAGGAGGAACCGCCCCCCTTCCGCCCCCAGGAAGGCCGTGGCCAGGAAGAAGCCCTGGAAGGCCCCCAGAGCGACGCCGCCGATACGGGTGTACTGGTTGATGATGCGGCGGCCCTCCTCCCCCTCCTTGGAGAGTTTCTCCAGCGCGGGCACCACCGTGACCAAAAGCTGCATGACGATGGCCGCGGTGATGTAGGGCATGATCCCCAGGGCGAAGATGGAGAAGCGCTCAAAGTTACCCCCGGAGAAGAGGTTGATGATGCCGAACACCCCTCCCTGGGTGGTGCGCAGGAACTCCTGGATCTTGTCCAGGTCCACCCCCGGGGTGGGGATAAAGGCCCCGAGGCGGTAGGCGGCCAGCACCAAGAGGGTGAAGAGGATGCGCTGGCGGAGCTCGGGGATCTGGAGGGCGCTCCGGAAGGCCTTAAGCATCTTAGGCCTCCAGGAGGACGGCCTCGCCGCCTGCGGCCTTCAGCTTCTCCAGGGCGCTCTTGGAGAAGGCGTGGGCCACCACCCTAAGGGCCTTGGCCTCCCCGTCCCCCAAGATCTTGAGCCGATGGCCCTTCTTGAGGAGGCCCGCCCGCACCAGAAGCTCGGGGGTCACCTCCCCCTCAAAGCGGGCCAGATCCCTTAGGTTCACTCCCTGGTACCGGGGGCGCTTGATCTCCCCGGGCACCTGGCCCTGCATGCCCCGCTTGGGCAGGCGCATGAGGGTGGTGGAGCGCCCGCCCTCAAAGCGGCGGGGGTCCTTGAGGCCGCCCGAGCGGGACTTCTGGCCCTTGTGGCCGCGGG
>BBBL01000045.1 GCA_001311545.1 Thermus kawarayensis JCM 12314
ATCTCGCTGGCCACGTCCATGAGGAAGCTCACGAGGCCCAGCAGGTAGACCAAGGGGGGGGAGCCTCACGGGCGGTACCTCCAGAGAAGCCAGAGCAGAAAGGGCTCGGGCAAGACCATGAGGAGGGAAAGGGGGTCCAGGGGTGCCGGGGAGAGGAAGGCCAGGCCCAGGGGCGTGGCGAAGGGGAGGGGCAGGGTGCGGGTGAGGAGGAAGAGGAGAAGGAGGCCAGGGAAAGGCCCACCCCGAGCCGCCACAGCCAGGGGGCGAAGGGAGGGTCCCGGTCGGGGTACATGAGGCGGAGGACCATGAGCCCAGGCGTAGGTGACCTTCAGGCCAGGAGGGCCAGGAAGAGCTGCCCGTAGAAGTAGTACTCGCTCACCAGCCCGTACTTCACCGCCTCGGCCTCGGAGACCCCCAGGGCGCTCCCGCAAAGCCCTTGGCCGATTTCCTCCGAGAGGCCAAGCCCCAGGAACTGCAGCAAAAAGGGGGCGAGGGAGAGCCCCACCATCCAGGGGAGACCGGGTCCGGGGATGAAGGCCACCCTAAAAGCTTTTCCCCTTTTCGGGAAAAGGTCAAGGGCCAGGAATCCCTGGCCCTTGACCCAAGGCGGGTTTACCAGAGCCGCATGCCCGGCACGGGGTGGAGGTTGCCGAAAAGCTGCACCAGGGTGGGCCCGTAGGCCAGGACCACCAGGACCACCGCCACGGCGAACCAGAAGCCGACGCGGTCCATGGCCTGCACCAGCCTCCGGTCCTCGGGGCCCGAGAGGACCTCGGCGAAGGGCACGGGGGCTTCGGCGAGCTCCGGCCGGCGCTCCCTGCCCAGAAGGACGCTGAAAAGCCCGTAGATGAAGAGGAGCAGGGCCACCAGGAGGACGATGCCCGCCAGGATGTTGAAGACCATGGGCATGGCGGCCTGGGGGTAGGCGTCGGGCACCTGGGAGATGTAGGCCCTCCGGGGCACGTTGAGGAGGCCCGCCCAGTGGAGGCCCACGGCCATGAGCATCATCCCGATGAACCAGAGCCACACCACCGCCAGGCCGAGCCGCCTTTGGGAGTCGGAGATGGGCTTCCCCGTGAGGTTGGGGATGAGCCACCACAGGGAGCCCATGCCCGTGAGGGTCACCAGGCTCGCCACCTGGAGGTGGAAGTGGCCCGGGATCCAGGCGGTGTTGTGGACCACGTAGTCCAGGGTGAAGCTGGCGTTCACCAGGCCCCCTGCGCCCCCGGGGATGAAGCCGATGAGGCCCAGGACCGGGGCCACGAAGGCGGGGTTGTCCCAGGGAAGGGCCTTGATCCAGCCGAGAAGGCCCTTACCTCCCGCATGCGCCCGGCAAGCTCCAGGCTCGCCGCCACGGTGAAGGCGGTCATCAGGCTCGGCACCGCCACGAACATGGTGAGGATGGAGTGGATCATCTTCCAGGTGGGGTCAATGCCGGGATCGGCGAACTGGTGGTGGAACCCCACCGGGGTGGAGAGGAGGAGGAAGAGGAGGAAGGCCAGGCGGGCCATGGGGTCGGAGACGAGCTTGCCCCCGGCCTGCTTGGGAAGGACGGTGTAGATGATGGCGTAGGCGGGCATGAGCCAGAAGTAGACGATGGGGTGGCCCGTCCACCAGAAGAGGGTGCGGGCCACCAGGGGGTCCACCCCCTGGATGAGCCCGAAGGACCAGGGCAGGAGGAAGAGGACGGCCTCGAGCACGAGCCCGATGGAGGCGATGAACCACATGAGCCAGAAGACCACGGCCAGGTAGGTGACCAGGGGGGTCACCTTGCCGGGGTTTTCTGCCTTCCAGCGCCGCCAGAGGTCCAGGACCAGGTAGATGCTCACCCAGCTGGAGAGGACGAAGAGGCTCGCCCCCAGATAGAAGGCCCAGTGGCCTTAAGGGGCGGGTAGAAGGTGTAGAGGACGGTGGCCTCGTTGGCGAGGAGGGGAAGGGCGGCCACCAAAAGCCCGATGAAGGCCATCCACCAGGAGAGCCACATGAGGCCCATGTTGGGCCTGAGGTTGAGCTCCCTGGCCGGCAGGTAGACCATGGTGGCCTGGGCGAAGAGCTGGGTGAAGACGATGGCGTTCAGCACCCCGTGCAGGGTCAGGCCCTGGTAGTAGGACTGGACGAAGGGGAGAAGGCGCTTTAAAAGGGGGTAGGCGTCCACGTTCCCGTAGTTCAGGGCCTGGAAGGGGCCGAAGAGGCTTCCCACGATGACGGCGAGGAAGCCCAGCACCAGGAAGTAAAGGGTGGCCTTCTTTTCTGGATAGGCCTCGTAGATCCGGCTAATCTCACCGCTACGCACCGCCATGGCTCACTCCTTCACCACGATCTTTCCGAACATGTTCTGGTGGCCGAGGCCGCAGTACTGGTTGCAGATGATGCGGTACTCGCCCGGCTTCTTGAAGGTGTAGCGCACGGTGGAGACCTCGCCCGGGATCACCTCCACGTTGACGTTGGTGCCCTCCACGTGGAAGCCGTGGATCACGTCGGGGCTCGTGATCTTGAAGACGATTTCCGCATCCTTGGGCACCTCAATGGGGTTGGGCTGGTAGCCAAAGGCGAAGGCCAGGACGTGGACCGTGTACTGGTTGGGGCCGGTCTGGACCACCGCCTGGGCGGGGTCGGCCCAGGGGCCCTCGGCGCGCACCTTGGTGGGGTCCACCTGCTCCAGCTTTCCTGCCGGGATCACCCCGGCGGTGTGGGTGGCCAGGGTGTAGGCGATGAGGGCGATGAAGACCACCAGCATGGCCAAGGAGAAGGCCAGCCAGCCCTTTTCGTACGCCAGGATGGCTTTGTGGGCTTTGTGCTCGTCCACCATACCCTACCCCCTAGCAAAGAAGAGCGCGTATACCCCCAGCCAGAAGACCAGGATGGTGAGGGTAAGAACCAGTATCACTCCCATGGCGCCGACCGGTTTTTCTTCCATACCCTTCCTCCCTACGGCGGGTTGCCGTATACGCCGCCTATTGTAGTGAAGGTGGGGGGAAAGGGAGAAGTACATTTGTCCCTGCTTATAAGGGCAGTACGGGGCGGGGGTAAGGGAGCGCATCCCCGGACACGGCATCCGGCACCGGGTTTCCTCGCCCTGGCCTCTACGAAGGTTTTGCTGGGGGGCCTAGGCCCCGCTTCCCACCCGGGTCAGGACCAGGCGGCTCACTTCTTTTAGGGTTTCCAAGACTCCCTTGCCCTCGGTAGCCACCGCCTCAAACACGGGGAAGCGGCCCTCGGGGTCCACCACCGCCCGCACCATCTCCACGGGGAGGGCGTCGGGGAGGTCCCGCTTGTTTACCTGGAGGACGGTGGGGATGTCTTCCACCTTCAGGCCGTACTCCGCCAGGTTTTCCCGCATGTTGCGCATGCTCTCGGCGTTGGCCCTAAGGCGGTTCGGGGCGGAGTCGGCCACGAAGACGATGCCGTCCACCCCCCTTAGGATGAGCTTGCGGCTGGCGTTGTAGAAGACCTGGCCCGGCACGGTGTAGAGGTGGAAGCGGGTCTTAAACCCCTTGACCTCCCCCAGGTCCAGGGGCAGGAAGTCAAAGAAAAGGGTGCGCTCGTCCTCCGTGGCCAAGGAGACCATCTCCCCTTGCGGCCTTCGGGGATCTTGCCGTAGATCCACTTGAGGTTGGTGGTCTTTCCGGAAGCCCGGGGCCGTAGTAGACGATCTTGAAGTTGATCTCGCGGTTGGCGAAGTTGATGGTGCTCATGCTAGCTCAAAAGATCGTCCAGGAGGGCCTTGGCCCCTTCGCGGTACTCCGTGTCCAGGCGGAGCTTGGGCGGGTGGGCCAGGGCCTCCTCGGCCAGCCGGGCCAGGGCCTCCGCCGCCCGCTTGCCGTAGAGCTTCACCTTGCCCAAGGGAGCGTTCTCGTCAAAGACGAGGAGCAGGAGGGCGTGCTCCCCCGCCTCGTCCACATAGAGGCCCATGCGCTCCCCTTGGAGGACCTGCTCCTGGAAGCGGGCCTCCCCCAGGAGCTTGGCCAGGGCCTGGGTGGCGGCGGCGTTGCCCGCCGCCAGGGTGGCCAGGGAGTCCAGGGGCGGGGGCTTGGGGGCCCAGAGGGCCTCCTTGTGGACCAGGACGAAGCCTTTGCGGTCCACCAAAAGGCCGTAACGGGCCCCGGTTTCCCGGAGGGTTTCCTCCAGCACCCGGAGGCTTCCTCGTAGAGGGCCCCGTAGAGGACCAGGGAGGGTTCCACCATAGTATGCTCAGTCTACCATGGAGGCCTTTATCGCGGAGGCGCGGGCGCTCCTTGCGGAGCTTGTGGCCGTTCCCTCGGTGAGCGCCGAGGGGCGGGCCTTGCGGGAGGCGGCGGAGAAGGTGGTGGCGCTTTTGCAGGAGCTGGGCCTATCCGGGGCGCTCCACGAGGGGTACGGCCCCCCCGTGGTCTACGCCGAGGGCGGGGAAGGGGAGAAGACCCTCCTCTTTTACAACCACTACGATGTCCAGCCCCCGGACCCCCGGGAGCTTTGGGAGAGCGATCCCTTCACCCTGGTGGAGCGGGAGGGGGCCTGGTGGGGCCGGGGCGTCCACGACGACAAGGGGGAGCTGGTGGCCCGCCTCCTGGCCCTCAAGCTCTTCAAGGAGCGGCACGGTTTCCTTCCCCGGGTGAGGTTCGTGGTGGAGGGGGAGGAGGAGGTGGGAAGCCCCCACCTCGAGGCCTACGTGGCCGACAAGAAGGACCTCCTGAAGGCCGAGGCCATCCTGTGGGAGGCGGGGGGCGTGGACGCCAAGGGGAGGCCCTACCTCTACGCCGGGCTCAAGGGCATCGTGGCCCTGGAGCTGAGGGTGCGGACGGCGGCCTTTGACCTCCACTCCTCCTACGGGGCGGTGGTGGAAAACCCCATCTACCGCCTGGGCCGGGCCCTGGCCTCCCTGCGGGACGAGGAGGGGCGGGTCCTGATCCCGGGTTTCTACGATCGGGTCCGCCCCCTCACCCCCTTGGAGATGGAGGTTTTGGCCGAGATCCCGGACGAGTCGGAGGCCCTTAAGGAGCCTTCGGCGTCAGGGACTTCCTGGGCGGGGCGAGGAACCTGGACTTCAACCAGCGCCTTTACGCCGAGCCCTGCGTCAACTTCAACGGCTTTCATGCGGGCTACGGGGGGCCCGGGTCCAAGACCGTCCTCCCCGCCGAGGCCTTCTGCAAGCTGGACTTCCGCCTCGTCCCCGACCAGGACCCGGAGGAGATACCCAGGCTCCTTCGGCGCCACCTCGAGGCCCAGGCTTCCACGACGTGGAGGTGGTGGTCCTGGAAAAAGGGGAGCACCCCGCCCGTTCCGACCTCGCCCACCCCTTCGTGGGCCTGGCGCGGCGGGCTTTGGAGGAGGCCTTCGGGGAGAGGGCGGTGCTCTACCCCAACATGGCGGGCTCGGGGCCCATGCACCCCTTCCTCCACCACCTAAAAGCCCCGGCGGTGGGCCTTGGGGTGGGCTACCCGGGAAGCCGCGTCCACAGCCCCAACGAACACATCCGCATCCGGGACTTTGAGCGGGGGGTGCGGGCCATTCTGCGCCTCCTGGAGCTTTTCTTCCTGGCCGCTAGGAGTAGGGGCCGGGGGGCGCGTGTTGCGGAACCCAGGAGGGGGCGCTTAGGCTTTTTGGGGTATGCGCCTGGTTTTCGGCGAGCGAGACACCCCTTACGAAGCGGCCCGGGTGGTGGTCCTGCCCGTGCCTTATGACCTCTCCCTCTCCTTCCTTCCGGGGGCCCGGAGGGGCCCCGAGGCCATCCTCCTGGCCAGCCGGGAGCTGGAGCCTTCCTCTTGGAGCTCGAGGTGGCCCCGGAGGAGGTGGGGATCCACGCGGCGGAGCCAGTCCCCTGGGTGGCGGGGATGGCCGAGGAAAGCCATCTCCTCATCCGGGAGGAGGCCCTAAGGCACCTTAAGGCGGGGAAGTTCGTGGTGGCCCTCGGGGGAGACCACTCCATCACCCATCCCTTGGCCCTGGCCCACCGGGAGGTCCTGGGGGAGTTTTCCCTCCTCCACATAGACGCCCACGCCGACCTCTACCCCGAGTGGCAGGGCTCGGTCTACTCCCACGCAAGCCCCTTCTACCGGCTCTTAGGGGAGGGGTTTCCCCTGGTGCAGGTGGGGGTTAGGGCCATGGACCGGGACGCCCTGGTTCTGGCCCGGGAAAGGGGCGTGGCCCTCTTCCCGGCCCACCGGATTCACCGGGAGGGGCTTCCCCTGGAGGAGGTCCTTTCTGTCTTGGGAAAGCGGGTCTACATCTCCTTTGACTTTGACGCCCTGGACCCCTCCCTCATGCCCAGCGTGGGGACCCCTCCCCGGGGGCTTTCCTACCGCCAGGCGGTGGACCTCCTGGAGGCCGTCTTCCGGGAGAAGGAAGTGGTGGGGATGGACTTCGTGGAGCTTTCCCCAAACGGCCAGTTCCACGCCGAGATGACCGCCGCCCAGCTCATCTACACGCCATCGGCCTGAAAGGGCTTCAGGCGGGGTGGCTTGCCCGGGAGGCGGACCACATTTAGCCCACCTCCGGCCCTTTAGCCTGGGGGCATGCGCCCCGGGCTTTGGCTTCCCTTTCTCCTCCTCCAGGCCCTGGCCCAGGTCCTCACCCTTCCCGAGCTTCGGGCCCGCCCCTACGGGGAGGGGGGTTTCCGCGTGGAGCGCACCCTGGAGGAACGCCCCCGCTTCACAAGGGTTCAGTTCTCCCACCTCTCCGAGGGCCTCCGGGTCCACGGCTTCGCCAACCTCCCCAAAGGCAAAGGGCCCTTCCCGGTGGTGGTGGTCCTACATGGCTACGTGGAGCCGAGCCGCTACCGCCTCCTCGCCTACACCACCCTTACGCCGACTTCCTGGCGGAGCGGGGCTTCCTTGTCCTTCACCCCAACTACCGGGGCCATCCCCCTCGGAGGGCCTCCCCGCCCGGGGCCTCCGCCACCCCTACGCCGTGGACGTGCTGAACCTGGTCGCCGAGGTGCGAAGAGGGGCCTTCCCCCAGGCGGACCCCGCCCGCATCGCCCTCTTCGGCCACTCCATGGGGGGCGGCGTGGCCCAGCTGGTGAGCCTGGTGGACCCCGCCCTTAAGGGCGTGGTCCTATACGGGAGCATGAGCGGGGACGAGCGGAGGAACCTGGAGCGGATCCGCTACTGGTCGGGGGGAGCTCGGGGAGAGGAGCTTTTCACCCTGCCGCCCGAGCTCCTCCGGCGGGCCTCTGCCTGGACTTACCTGGCGGAGCTTTCCGTGCCCTTTAGCGTCCACCACGGCCTTTACGATGCCCAGGTGCCGCCGGAATGGTCCTGGGAGCTTTGCCGCAGGCTCAAGGCCCTGAAGAAGCCCGTGGAGTGCTTCCGCTACCCCGGGGGCCACCTCTTCCGGGGAACGGTGGACCAGGCCTTTCGCGGGAGGGCGCTTTCCTTCCTCCTGCGGGTTTTGCGCTAGGCTTTAGGGGATGGCGGCCTTTTTGGCGAACCTTCCCGCCCTCCTCCTGGCCCTGGCCTTCGGGGCGGCGGTCTTTGGCGTGCTGGCCAGGCTTCTTGGGGCCGAGAGGGTCTGGCCCTTCTTCGCCTCCGCCCTCCTCTTCCTCCTCCTCGCCCTCTTTTTCCGGTAGAATAGCCTCCCGTGGCGAAGCGTGTGGTCTCCGTTTCCCTGGGGTCAAGCCGCCGCGACTCCGTGGCCGAGGTGGAGGTCCTGGGGGAAAAGATTCTCCTGGAGAGGCGGGGTACCGACGGGGACTTCCAGGGGGCCCTCTGCCTCATCCGGGAGCTGGACGGGAAGGTGGAGGCCATCGGCCTCGGGGGGATTGACCTCTACCTGGTGGCGGGGGGGCGGCGCTACACCATAAGGGACGCCCGGAAGCTTAAGGAGGCGGCCAGGAAGACCCCGGTGGTGGACGGTTCGGGCCTCAAGCACACCCTGGAGCGGCAGGCGGTCTTTGCCCTTTCCTCCCTCTTTGACTGGAAGAAGACCCGGGTCCTCCTGCCCTCGGCGGTGGACCGGTTCGGCCTGGCCGAGGCCCTGGACCAGGTGGGGGCCCGGGTGCTTTACGGGGACTTCCTCTTTGCCCTGGGGCTTCCCATCCCCCTTTACTCCCTCTCCCTCTTGCAGAAGCTCGCCTACCTGCTCCTTCCCCTCCTTACCCAGCTCCCCTTTGGTCTCCTTTACCCCACGGGAAGGAAGCAGGAGGAGCGGGTGGTGGACTGGCGGAGCCGCTACTACCTCTGGGCCGACCTGGTGGCCGGGGACTGGCACTACCTCAGGCGGTACATGCCTGACCAGATGCGGGGCAAAAGCGTCCTCACCAACACCACTACGGAGGAGGACGTGGCCTTCCTGAGGGAGCGGGGGGTGAGGTACCTCATCACCACCACCCCGAGGCTAGAGGGCCGCAGCTTCGGCACCAACGTCATGGAGGCCCTCCTGGTGGCCCTGGCCGGGCGGGAGCTTGGGGAGGAGGAGTATCTCCGGTATATTGACCAACTGGGGCTGAAGCCCCAGGTCCTGGACCTGGAAGGAGCCCAGGCAAGTCCGGAGGAAGCATGATCAGCGTGACCGATCTCCGCCCTGGCACCAAGGTGAAAATGGACGGCGGCCTTTGGGAGTGCGTGGAATACCAGCACCAGAAGCTGGGCCGCGGCGGGGCCAAGGTGGTGGCCAAGTTCAAGAACCTGGAGACCGGGGCCACCGTGGAGCGCACCTTCAACTCCGGGGAGAGGCTCGAGGACATCTACGTGGAAACCCGGGAGCTCCAGTACCTCTACCCCGACGGCGAGGACCTGGTCTTCATGGACCTGGAGACCTACGAGCAGTTCCACGTGCCAAGGACCGGGTGGAAGCGGCCCGCTTCCTCAAGGAGGGGATGACCGTCCTGGGGGACATGTACGAGGGCCGGCCCCTGAAGATCTCCCCCCCACGGTGGTGGAACTCAGGATCGTGGACACCCCTCCCGGGGTGCGGGGAGACACGGTCTCCGGCGGTTCCAAGCCCGCCACCTTGGAGACGGGGGCCGTGGTCCAAGTGCCCCTCTTCGTGGAGCCCGGGGAGGTCATCAAGGTGGACACCCGCACCGGTGAGTACGTGGGCCGGGCTTGACCTGGGGTGTTTCCGGGCTCCGGCGCTCCCGGGGCCTGGGCCTTCGTTTATGACGGGATTTTGACCGGGCTCAAGAAAAGGTTGAACCCCCGCGCCCTTCAGGTATGCTTTAGGCCACGAGGAGGACCTATGACCCCCAAGGAGCTCAAGCAGATCCTGCAGGCCCTGGTGGAGCACGGGGTAAGCGAGCTTACCCTGGAAACCCCGGATTACAAGCTCACCGTGCGCGAGGAGGGGAGGTGCCGGTGGTGGCCGTTCCCCGCCCCC
>BBBL01000046.1 GCA_001311545.1 Thermus kawarayensis JCM 12314
GGCGGGCTGGGGCTGGAGGGTGAAGGTGAGGGCCACCACCTTGCCCAGCTCCACGCTGGCCAACTGGGGCGCCCCTGGTAGCCGCTCTTGTTCACGCTGATGGCGTAAGTGCCCGCGGCGGTGTAGGTGAGGTCGGCCCGGCCCTGGTCGTCCGTGCTCTGGGTGTTCGTCCCGTCAGACACCTCGGCCCCAGAAATGGGCTTCCCGTTCCCGTTCACCACCAGGACCGCCACCTTGCCCTCGTTGGGGCCGGCGGCGGGTTGGGGGAGGAGGTCGAGGACCACGGTGGTGGTCCTGCCCGCCTCCACCTGGTGGGTGGCCTGGGCGGGGAAGTAGCCGGTCTTGGTGGCCTGAACGGTGTAGCTCCCGGGGTCCAGGTCGGTCAGGGTCTTGCCCCCGGTGAAGCTCTGGCTGTAGTTCCCCGGGCCCGTCACCTGGACCTGGGCGTCCGCCGGGGTGACGTTCACCGTGAGCGTCCCCTTGGTGGACGCCTGGGTGCTGCCCCCGCCTTGCTGGCCGCAGCCCGCGAAGATCAGGCCAAAGCGCCCAGCAGGGCAACGCCTAGTGCCTTAAGCCTTACTCCCTTCATACCCTTGCACCTCCTTAGTGCTTTGCCCTAGGGGTTTTCCGCGTTGCCCCCTTCGGGTCCGGCGCCGCGCGGGCGAGGCCCGCCTTGCCCGAAGCCCCTCTCGCGCAGCATCCGAGGCTAATCTTACGCACACTGCCCCCTCATGTCAAGCCTGCCCTGGCCTTCCTCAAGGCCGCCTTTAGCCCGGGTTTTCCAAGCCATTTCCACAAGCTTCCACCTCCCCCCGAGGAGGCTACCACGGCCCCGTCAGCAGGGTCAGGGTAGCAGGAGGGGCCTGAACGGCCCCTGAACGGGGGGCGTATAGTAGAGGGCATGACGGTCTACCTTCAGGACGGCAAGGCCCTGGACCTGCCCCAAGGGGCCACCGCCCGGGACGTGGCCAAGGCCCTGGGGGAGGGCTGGGAGAAGCGGGCGGTGGGGGCCCTGGTGGACGGGGAAGTCTACGACCTCTTAAAGCCCCTCCCCGAGGGGGCGAGGGTGCGCCTCCTCACGGAGAAGGACCCCGAGTACCAGCACCTCTTCCGCCACACCCTGGCCCACGTCCTGGCCCAGGCGGTGAAGGAGCACTTCCGGGACAGGGGCTACGACCCGGAAAGCGTCAAGCTCGGGGTGGGGCCGGTGATTGAGAAGGGCTTCTACTACGATATAGACGCCCCCGAACCCCTCTCGGAGGAGGACCTCCCGGCCATAGAGGAGAGGATGCGGGGGATCCTCAGGCGGGACCTCCCCTTAAGGCGCTTCGTCCTCTCCCGGGAGGAGGCCCTGGCCCGCTACCGGGGGAAGGACCCCTACAAGACGGAGCTCATCCTGGAGATCCCCGAGGGGGAGGAGATCAGCTTCTACCAGCAGGGGGACGAGGCCTTCGGCTTCACCGACCTCTGCCGGGGGCCCCACGTCCCCTCCACGGGGAGGATCCCGCCCCACTTCAAGCTCACCCACGTGGCCGGGGCCTACTTTAGGGGGGACGAGAAAAGGCCCATGCTGCAGCGGGTCTACGGGGTGGCCTTCCGCACCGCCGAGGAGCTTAAAGCGTACCTCTGGCAGCTGGAGGAGGCCAAGAGGCGGGACCACAGGCGGCTTGGGCGGGAGCTGGAGCTCTTCCTCATAGACCCGTGGTGGGGAAGGGCCTGGTGCTGTGGCTTCCCCGGGGGAACGCCATCCGGGAGGAGCTCATGGCTTCATGCGGGAGGAGCAGATAAGGCGGGGGTACCAGCTCGTCACCACCCCCACATCGGGAGCCTGGAGCTTTACAGGACCAGCGGCCACTACCCCTACTACGCCGAAAGCCAGTTCCCCCCCATCCGCTTCCAGGAGCGGGGCGAGGAGGAGGAATACCTCCTCAAGCCCATGAACTGCCCCCACCACATAAGGATCTACGCCCACAGGAAGCGCTCCTACCGGGAGCTTCCCCTGAGCTTGCCGAGTTCGGCACCGTCTACCGCTACGAGAAGGCGGGGGAGCTTCTGGGCCTCACCCGGGTCCGGGGCTTCACCCAGGACGACGCCCACATCTTCTGCACCCCCGAGCAGGTGAAGGGGGAGTTCCTGGGGGTCTTGGACCTGGTCCTCAAGGTCTTCGCCACCCTGGGCCTGAAGGACTACCGGGCCCGGATCGGGGTGCGGGACCCCAAGAGGGCCAAGTACGTGGGGGAGGAGGCCAAGTGGGCCCTGGCGGAGAGGCAGATCGAGGAGGCGGCGGCCGAGGCCGGCCTCGCCTACACGGTGGAGGAGGGGGACGCCGCCTTCTACGGGCCAAGCTGGACTTCGTGGTGAGGGACGCCCTGGGGAGGGAGTGGCAGCTCGGCACCATCCAGGTGGACTACAACCTCCCCGAGCGCTTCGGCCTGAGCTACGTGGGGCCTGACGGGGAGGAGCACCGCCCGGTGATGCTCCACCGGGCCCCCTTCGGCTCCCTGGAGCGCTTCATCGGCATCCTCATCGAGCACTTCGCCGGGGACTTCCCCCTCTGGCTCGCCCCGGAGCAGGTGGTGGTGGTGCCGGTCTCGGAGAAGCAGGAGGACTACGCCTCTGGGTGGCGGGGAGGCTGAAGGAGGCGGGCCTGAGGGCCGAGGCGGACACCAGGCCCGAGAGGATGCAGGCCAGGATCCGGGACGCCGAGGTCAGGAAGGTGCCCTACGTCCTGGTGGTGGGGGAAAGGGAGAAGGCGGAGGCGCGGTGAGCGTGCGCAGGCGGCACCGGGGGAACCTGGGGAGCATGCCCTCCCCACCTTCCTAGAAGGGGCCCTGCGGGAGTACCGGGACAGGCTTCTGGAGTCGGCTTTCTGATGCGGGCGAGGTCCACCCTCTTCACCCTCTTCCTGGAGTACGTCTACCCTGACCGCAGGCCCCGGTGGGGACCCTCATCGCCATGATGGAGGCCCTGGGCTTCTCCGAGGCGGCGGTGCGGGCGGCCCTTTCCCGGAGCGCCAAGAGGGGCTGGGTGGTGCCCAGGAAGGAGGGGCGCAGGGCCCTGTACGCCCTCTCCGAGAGGGTCTACTGGCAGGTGCGCCAGGTGCGCCGCCGCCTCTACGGCCCCCTGCCGCCCTGGGACGGGGCCTTCCTCCTGGTCCTGCCCGAGGGGCCCAAGGAGCGGGGGGAGAGGGAAAGGTTCCGGCGGGAGATGGCCCTTCTGGGGTACGGGAGCCTGCAGAGCGGGGTCTACCTGGGGGTGAGGGCGGACCTTGAGGCCACCCGGGAACTCCTGGGTTTCTACGGCCTCCAGGCCACCCTCTTCCGCGCCGCCCACCTGGGCCCCAAGGAGGAGGTCCTGGGGGCCTTCCCCCTGGAAAGGGCCCTGGCCCACTACCGGGCCCTCTTCCCCGCGGAGGTGCCCGAGGGGCCGGAGGAGGCCTTCCGGGCCCTCACCCGTCTGGTGCACGAGATGCGCAAGGTGCTCTTCCTGGACCCCCTTCTCCCCCGGAGCTCGGCCCCCAAGCTTTCCCCGGGAGGGCTTCCTGAAGGCCCGGGAAGCCCTCTACGGGAGGGCCCTTCCCTTCCTTAGGGACCTTGGGCTTTCCCCTTCAGACATCTCACCGGTGCCGGGGTAGGCTAGGGGGGATGAGGCGGCTCCTTCTCGCCCTCGCCCTTTGGGTACCGGCGCAAGCCCAGGTGGTCCTCCCCTTCTGGCACACGGCGGGCCCCCCGGGGGACCGGGTGCTTTTGGAGGCCATTCAGAGCTTCAACGAGAGCCAGAGGGCCTACCGCATAGAACCCCGCTACGCCGGGGACTACCGGGAGGCCGGGGTGAAGCTCCTTTCCGCCCTGCGCTCCGGCGGGGCCCCGGTCCTCTTCCACGGGGAGCTCTCCTTCCTGGCCCGGCTCGCCCAGGAGGGGGTGGCCCTCCCCCTGGACCCCTACCTGGAGGGCCTGCCCAGGGACCTCTACCCGAGGGCCCTCGAGGCGGGCCAGGTGAAGGGGAGGACCTACGGCCTACCCCTGGGCCTTTCCGTGCCCGCCCTTTACTACAACAAGGACGCCTTCCGCGCCAAAGGCTCAAGGCCCCCAGGACCTGGCCCGAGGTGGAGGAGGCGGCCGCCAGGCTCTCGGGCCGCACCGCCAAGGGCCTGGTGGTCTCCACGGACATCTGGAGCTTCAACGCCACGGTCATGAGCCTGGGGGGGAGCCTGGTGAAGGACGGGCTTCCCAACTTCACCTCCAAGGAGGCGGTGGAGGCCTTGGAGAGGCTTTACCGCCTGGTGCAGAAGGGGTACGCCCAGGCCCGCAACCTGGCGGAGGCCCCCTTCGCCGTGGCCGACTTCCTGCGCACCAAGGCCTTCATGGGCCTCGCCCCCACCACCGCCTTGCCCGTGGTCCTCTCCCAGACCTCCCTGCCCTTTGGGGTGGGCTACGCCCCCCTGCCCCGGGCGCCCTCGGGCACCGTCCCCCTCTCGGGAGCGGTCCTTTCCGTCCTCAGGGGGGCAGGCCCCGAGGAGGCCCGGGGAGCGGTGGCCTTCTGGCGGCACTTCCTGGAGCCAAGGAGGCAGGCGGACTGGGTGCGCACCACCTGGTACCTCCCCTTGCGCAAGGAGGCGGAGAGGGAGCTTGGGGACTTCCTCAAGGACCCGGAGAGGGCCCAGGTCTTCGCCCAGGCCGAGGTGGCCCGCCCCTGGAGCCAGGACCCGGAGATGGTGGTCTGGTACGGCTTCCTGGAGGAGGCCCTGGAGCGGAGCCTCAAGCAGGGGGTAAGGCCCGAGGCCGCATTGGCGGAGGCCCAGCGGAAGGCCCTGGCGGCGGAACGGCGCTGAGCGTACCCGCAGGCCCGGCTTGACCCTGGGCTGACGGAAGGGGTGGTAGAATCCCCCCCATGGGAAAGCTCTGGCCCTTGGCCTTCCTCCTCCTTCCCGCCCTGGCCCAGACAGAAGTCCCTTTCTGGCACTCCATGGACGGCCCGGCGGGGAGGCTCCTCTCCCAGTTCGCCCAGGAGTTCAACGCCCGCCAGGCCCAGTACCGCGTCCTCCCCCAGTACGCCGGGACTACCGGGACGCCGAGACCAAGCTGGTGGCCGCCCTGCGCACGGGAGGGGGGCCGGTGCTCTTCCAGGCGGAGATCTCCTTCTTCCCCCGCCTGGTGGCCGAGGGCAAGGCGGTGGCCCTGGACCCTTACCTGGCCCTGGACCCGGCCTTCCTCGAGGACCTCTTTGAACCCGCCTGGAACTACGGGTGGTGGAAGGGAAGCGGTTCGGCCTGCCCCTCAACACCTCCACCCCGGTCCTCTTCTACAACCTGGACGCCTTCCGGGCCAAGGGGCTCAAGGCCCCCAGGAACTGGAAGGAGTTTGAGGACACCGCCAAGGCCCTCACCACCCGCCAGGCCAAGGGCTTCATCTTCGTCACCGATCCCCAGGCCTGGCTCTTCGAGGCCATGGTGACCAGCCGGGGGGGCAACCTGGTCAGGGAGGGCAGGCCCAACTTCACCTCCAAGGAGGCCCTGGAGGCCCTGGAGATGCTCCACCGCCTGAACCGGGCGGGGGCCCTCTCGGCGCGGAGCATGGCCGAGGCCACCTTCGCCCAGCTGGACTTCGTGCGCACCAAGGGGATGATGGTCATGGCTCCATCGCCAACTGGCCCGCCGCCGAGAACTTCTCCTTCGCCTTCACCCTGGGGGTGGCCCCCGTGCCCCGGGAGCCCGGGGGCAGGGTGCCCATGGGTGGGGCGCAGCTTGTGGTGCTCCAGGGCTCCAGGGAGGCCCAGGTCCGGGGGGCCGTGGAGTTCTGGAAATACCTCATGGAGCCCAGGAACGTGGCCCGCTGGGTGGAGGCCAGCTACTACGTTCCCGTGCGCAAGTCGGCCATCCCCCTCCTGGAGGGCTTCTACCGGGAAAACCCCTTCCGCAAGGTGGCCTTTGAGCAGATCGCCTACGCCCAGGAGCGCCCCCGCCTTCCCCAGTTCTCCACCTGGGCGGGCCTCCTGGCCGAGGCCCTGGAGAAGAGCCTGAAGGGGGGTGTCCCCCCCCAGCGGGCCCTGGAGGAGGCCCAGAGGAAGGCGGAGGCCATCCGGTAATACCACCCCATGCTGGCTTGGCCCCTAGGCAGGCTTCCCCGAGCCGGCAGGGCGAAGGAAACCGGAAGCAAGGGTATAAAAACCCCCCTTTTCCCGGGGAAAGGGTTAGGATGGAAGCCATGCGCCTAGGCTTCAGTCCCTTCAACGCCGAGCTGGGCTACGAGAAGGCCTTTTCCCTGGCGGGGGAGCTCGGGCTGGACCTCGAGGTGGCCTACGACCTGCACGAGGTCCTGCCCCTGCCCGGCCCCGAGGACCTTAGGGCCACGGGGGAGGCCCTGGGGGTGGGCTTCACCCTCCACCTCCCCTTCGTGGAGCTGAACCCGGCGAGCCTCATCCCCAGCGTCCGCAAGCTCGCCCAGGAGCGGCTCCTCCGGGCCTTGGAGTTCGGGGAGGCCCTGGGGGCCAGGGTGGGGGTCCTCCACACCGGCCAAGTCCCCCTCCGCCACCCCCTGGCCCTCTCCCTGGCCCGGGAGGCCCTGGAGGAAACCCTCTCCCTCCTCGCCTCCCCTCCCTTCCCCGTGGCCCTGGAAAACCTGGCCCTGGAGGAAGGCGACCTCCTCCGGGGTCCAGAGGAGCTTAAGGCTCTCCTGGACCGCTTCCCCGGGCTCGGCTTCTGCCTGGACGTGGGCCACGCCCTGGTGGAGCTCGGCCCCAGGGGGCCTTTCCTCTACTGGGAGGCCCTGGGGGAAAGGCTTCTCCACCTCCACCTCCACGACAACCACGGCCGCCGGGACGACCACCTTCCCGTGGGAGCGGGAAGCGTCCCCTGGGAGGGTTTGGCCCCTCTTCTCCGGGGCTTCTCGGGCACGGCGGCCCTGGAGGTGGGCGGGGGGGAGGAGGGCGTCCGGCAAAGCGCCCGCCGCCTGCACACCCTCCTCGCCCCTTGAGGGGACATCTGTCCTTGCGGGGCTACCCTTATAGTGGTGGGGTGGGGGTTTGTACTCCCCTTCACATAGGGAGGCAGAATGGTCGTAGACGGATTGAGGTGTACCTGGACGGGGCCCAGGAGCCCCTGGGGGTGCTCAAGGAACCCCCCTACCGGCTCAGGCTGGACACCAAGAAGCTCCCCGATGGGGAGCACACCTTGCGGGTGGTCACCCACTTCCGCGGGGGCGGCCAGGAGATACGGGAGATCCCCTTTACCGTCAACAACTACCCCGATGTCCTGGTCCTGGGCGTGGACGAAGGGGGCGAGGTGGCGGGGGAGGTGGAGCTCCGCCTGGCCGTGGGCGAGCCCGAACTCCCCGTGGAGCCCGTGCGCTTCAACCCCCTCTGGTACGCCGTGGCCTTCCTGGTGGTCCTGGGAGGGGTCTGGAGCTACTTCGCCCTCTCCCCGGCCGCCGAGAAGATCGCGGAGCAACTGGCCCCGCCCGCCCAGGAGGCCCAGGCCAAGGAGGCGGGAGCCCAGGCCGCCAACGTGGACCCCGCCTCATGGAAAAGGGGAAGACTGTCTACGAGGCCCACTGCGCCGCCTGCCACCAGCAAAACGGCCAGGGCATGCCCCCGGCCTTCCCCGCCCTGGCGGGCAACCCGAACCTGAAGGACGCCAACCTCATCCTGACCGTGGTGAAGAACGGGCAGGGCACCATGCCCGCCGTGGGGGCGGGTTTCAGCGAGGAGGAACTCAAGGCGGTGGCCACCTACATCCGCAACAGCTTCGGCAACAGCTTCGGCCCCGTGGAGGCCCAAGGTGCCCCAACCTCCCAGGCACGGCGGCTCCGGCAACCGGGGCCGGGGAGACGGCCGCCTTGGCCAAGGAAGGGGAAGCCCTGTATGCGCAGCACTGCGCCTCCTGCCACCAGGCGAACGGGCAAGGTGTCCCCGGGGCCTTCCCACCCCTCGCCGGGAACCCTAACCTGAAGGACAAGGCCTACCACATCAAGGTGGTCCTCCAGGGGCTCCAGAACAAGCCCGTCACCGTTAACGGGCAGACCTACCAGGGGGTCATGCCCTCCTTCGCCCAGCTTTCCGACCGGGAGATCGCCGCCATCCTCACCTACGAGCGGACCTCCTGGGGCAACGACTTCGGTCCCGTGAGCGAGGCCGAGGTCAAGGCCGCCCGCTAAGGGAGGTGAGGATGTACCGCAACGACCCCATCCTGCCCACCTTCGCTCTCATCCTGGCGGCGGGCCTCTTCTACACCGCCTACCTGGACGGCCTCCATATCGCCCGCCTCCTGGGCCACGCTCCCGAGGAGCTTTCCGTGGGCCAGATCGGCCTCATGGCCTTCGGGGCCGTCCTCCTCCTCTACGGGCTCATCGGCCTGGTCTCCCACTGGCTGGAGGGCGTAGAGCTCCGCCCGGGACGCCACTTCCCCACCCCCTCCACCGCCCCGGTGGCCGCAGGGGTGGTCCTGGTCCTCCTCCTCACCGCCCTTTCCGGCTTCTTCGTGAGGCTCCTCATCTACTCTGGCCAGACCGGCCACAACCCCACCTGGCTCCAGGGCTTGGTCTTCGGGAGCATCAGCCTGGTGGTGGCGGCCCTCTTCGGCATCTACAAGAAGTTCTTCGGCCGGGACGAGGTCATCACCGAGGAGGAGAAGAGCCACTTCCCCTGGTAAGAGGTAGAACATGGGCGAGCGCGAGATCCGCTTAAGGCAGTCCCGAAGGAGGCTTTTCCTCAAGACGGCTATCGGCACCGGCATCGGCCTCTCCCTGGTCTCCGCCTTCTACGTGGGGGCAAGCCTCCGCCCCAAGGAGGAGGTAACCCCGGAGAAGGAACCCCTGAAGCCTGGGGACATCCTGGTCTACGCCCAAGGGGGAGGGGAGCCCAAGCCCATCCGCCTGGAGGAGCTGAAGCCGGGCGACCCCCTCGTCCTGGCCTATCCCATGGACCCCAAGACCAAGGTGGTGAAGAGCGGGGAGGCCAAGAACACCGTCCTGGTAGCCCGCTTTGCCCCGGAGGAGCTTGCCCCCGAGGTGGCCCAGCACGCCGTGGAGGGCGTGGTGGCCTACTCAGCGGTCTGCACCCACCTGGGGTGCATCGTAAGCCAGTGGGTGGCGGACAAGAAGGCGGCCCTCTGTCCCTGCCACGGCGGGGTCTACGACCTGGCCCACGGGGCCCGAGTCATCGCCG
>BBBL01000047.1 GCA_001311545.1 Thermus kawarayensis JCM 12314
GGGGGTGGGTCTTAGAACCCTTCTTCCCTTGGTTTTGGTCAGCCTCTTTGCGGCCTGCTCCGGGCCTTGGGTTAACCAGCTCCCAAGCTCACCGCCTTCCAAGCCGCTCCCTCCGAAGGGGAAGCTCCACTTACGGTGCGCTTCACCTGGAGCGCCCAGGACCCGGAGGGGGATGCGTTAAGGTGCGTCCTCGAGCCCGGCGATGGGGCGAAGCTGAACCTAAGCCCGTGTGGGACAGGCTACACCTACACCTACTCCTCCCCCGGAGAGTTCTGGGCCCGGCTGCAAGCCCAGGACACCAAAGGTGCCAGCTCCTCCCTGCAAACCCCGCTGCGGGTTCGCCCCAAACAGGGCTTCACCCTCTCCCTGGACCCCTCGATCCTCACGGTGCAGCAGGGCTCTAGCGGCACCACCACCCTTACCCTCACTCCCCAGAACGGCTTCACGGGGACGGTGAACCTCAGCTTGGTGGGTGCCCCCAGCGGGGTCGCCCTCTCGCCCACCAGCGTAGCCGTTTCCGGCTCCGGTCCCGTGGCCCAGACCCTCACGGTGAGCGTAGGCGCCGGCGTCAACCCCGGGACCTACGCCCTCAGGGTGCGGGGCACCTCGGGGAACCTCACCCGGGAGACCGACCTCGCCCTGCAGGTAGTGGCCTCCCAGACCGGGGACTTCTCCCTGATCCTGGAAAGCTCCTCCCTTTCCATCGCTCCGGGAGGCACGGCCTATGTGCGCCTCTCGGTCACGGGAAACTACGCGGGGCAGGTGAACCTCTCCTTGGTGGACGGAAGCGGCAATCCCTTTCCCGGGGTAAGCCTCTCCCCCTCCAGTACCCCTGTGCCCTCGGCGCCCATGCTGGAGCTCGTTGCCTCCCCTTCCTTGTCCCCAGGCACCTACAACCTCAAGGTGCGGGGCACCGCAGGAAGCCTCATCCGGGAGGCCAACCTCACCCTCACCGTCACCGCCCCGCCCACCAGCCTCAACCTCCGCATCGCCAAGGCCGAATGGGGGCAGACGGTCCTGAAGGAAACCCTCCGCCTGGTGGCGGGTAAGCCCGTCCTCCTGCGGGTCCATCTGGTGGCCGGACCCAGCCCCATTTCCCTGACGCAGGCCCTTTCGGGGGCGGTCTACCTGGGAAGCACCCTCCAGGGCAACCTGGCCTTCACCTGCCCCAACCCCGTCCCCACGGGTACCGTCCCCGGGGACCTCGCCACCACCTGCAACGCCACCCTGCCCGGCTCCTGGGTGGCCCCCGGGCTTCGGGTGGAACTCCAGGCCGACCCCAACGACCAGGTGGCGGAAACGGACGAGGGCGACAACGCCCTCACCCTGACCCCCCCCGTGGGCCAGGGAACCACCCTCCACCTCACCGTGGTCCCCGTGGTGCACCAGGGGCAGACGCCCTCCGTACCCGGCTTCAGCCAGACCCTCTGGCGTGTCTGGCCCTTAAAGGAAACCCCCTACACCACCCGGGCCCCCTACACCTTCTCCGGCACCCTCTCAAGCCAGGACGCCAGCGCCTGGGGCCAGCTCCTCAACGAACTCCGCCTCCTGCGCCAAGCGGACGGGAGCGGGCGTTACTACTACGGGTTCGTAAAGGTAAGCTACACCTCCGGCATCGCGGGATCGGCTACATCGGTTTCCCCGTGGCCGTAGGCTGGGACTACCCCCAAAGCGCTCCGGCGGTGATGGCCCACGAGCTCGGCACAACTTCGGGCGGGACCACGCCCCTTGCGGTGTGAGCGGGGACCCGAACTACCCCTACCCGGACGGGAAGATCGGCACCTGGGGCTATGACCTGGCCGACGGGACCCTGAAAGACCCGGGCCAACGCTACGACCTCATGAGCTACTGCGGCCCGCAGTGGGTCTCCGACTACACTTACGAGGGCGCCCAGTCTTTCCTGGAGAACAACCCCCCCTCGCCCCAGTCCCTCCCCCAGGAGGAAGGCCTCCTCTTCTCCGGGTACCTCCTCGGGGACCGGGCGGTCCTCAACCCGCCCCTGAGGAGCGCGGCCTCCCCCGAAGGCCGCCCTTCCCCCTACCGCCTGGAAGTGGACGGGAGGGAGTACCAGGTTTTCGTCCTGGAGGACTCCCTGGGCGCCCTCCACTTCCAGGCCAAGGTGCCCCTGGGAAGCTGGAGCCGGGTGGCCCTGAGGGAGGGCGGAAGGGTCCTGGCGGAGAGGGCGCGGGGGCTCACCCCCCTGGCCGAGCCCCAGGTGTCCCTCCGGGAGGAGGCGGGCTCCCTCCTCGTCAGGTGGACGGGCTACCCCTTCCTCTCCCTCGTCTACGTGGCCCCGGACGGGGAGCGCACCCCCTTGGGCCTCTGGCACAGGGGCGGGGAGAGCAGGTTCTCCTTGGAGGGGCTTCCCCCGGGAGGGGAGTTCGAGGTGGAGCTCTCTGATGGGCTAGGGGTCCGCGTCCTCCGCTTCCCCCGCTAGGAAAAAGCGCCCCTCGCGAAAGGCCACCTTCCCTTCCCGCCGCAGGCGCACAAGGAGGGCGAAGAGGGTCCCCTGGGAAAGGCCGGGGAAAAGGGGTTTTAGAAGGGAGTGGATTTCCTCTAAGGAATGTTCCCGCCGTAAAAGCCTCAGGAGATGGCCTTGCAAGCGCTCTCCCCGCACAAAGCCCATTATTGACAAAGGGGAGTTTCCCGTGCTACCTTAAGGGTCGGCTTGGGCCCGTAGCTCAGTTGGATAGAGCGGCTGACTACGGATCAGCAGGTCAGGGGTTCGAATCCTCTCGGGCCCGCCAAAACCCCCGGGGTGCCTTGCGCCCCGGGGCCTTTCCCTACAATGGGGCTATGAAGATCTACACCAAGACCGGGGACGCCGGGGAGACAGGGCTTTACGGGGCCGAGCGGGTGGTGAAGGCCCACCCCCGGGTGGAGGCCTACGGCACCGTGGACGAGGCCAACAGCGCCATCGGCCTGGCGCGAAGCCTCCTTCCCAAGGAGCAGGTGGACCTGCAGGACCTCCTAGAACGCATCCAAAACGCCCTCTTTGACCTGGGGGCGGACCTGGCCACCCGCACGGGAAGCCCTTACGAGAAGAACATCGCCCGCATGGACGCCGAGGACGTGGAGGCCCTGGAGAGGGCCATAGACCGCCTCAGCGAGGAAAGCCCCCCCTTCAAGGGCTTCATCCTCCCCGGGGGCACCCGGCGGCGGCCGCCCTCCACCTGGCCCGCACCGTGGTGCGACGGGCCGAGCGCAAGGCGGTGGCCTTGAGCCGGGAGGAGCCCGTAAACCCGGAGGTGATCCGCTACCTGAACCGGCTCTCCGACCTCCTCTTCGTTCTGGCCCGGGTGGTGAACGCCCGGGCAGGCCTCCGGGAGGAGGAATGGCTGGTGAAGCAGCGCCGCTAGGGCCAGGGCTTGCCGTAGACCCGCACCTCGGCCCCGGGAAAGGCGCTCTCCAACAGGTCCCTTAAGAACATGGCCGCCGGGGGAAGAAGCCCCCCACAGGCCCCCGCCATGTAGAGAAAGAGGTACCGGGGCCTCCTGGGGGACTGGGAAAACCCCAGGCACCCCTCGTACTCGGGAAAGTACTCGTAGAAAAGCTCAAGGAGGTCCTCCACCAGGTCTTTGGCCTCGGGAAGGGCCTCTATGGAGCTTTGGGGCTTGACCCAGAAGGTCATGACCTTCACACCCCCATTATCGCCCTTACGCGGGGAAATGGGTACTTGCAAAGTGATATCATGCTGCTATAATACCCTCATGATCCGAGCGGAAGGTCTGTCCAAGCGCTACCGGCAAAAGGTGGCGGTGGAAGGCTCTCCTTCCAGGTAGAGCCGGGGAGGTCTATGCCCTCCTGGGCCCCAACGGGGCGGGCAAGACCACCACCTTGCGCATGCTTTCCACCTCGTGCGGCCGAGCGCCGGAAGGGCCCAGGTGGCGGGGTTTGACGTGGTCCGTGAGCCCGTGGAGGTGCGCCGGAACCTCGGCCTGGTGAACGGGGGAATGCGGGTCTACGAGCGCCTCACGGGGAGGGAGGTGCTGGAGTTCTTCGCTGGTTTCTACGGGGTTAGGGGCCGGGCCTTCCGGGAGCCTTGGACTGGGTGACCGCCCTCCTGGAGATGGAGGAGACCCTGGACAAGAAGGTGATGGAGATGTCCACGGGCATGCGGCAGAAGGTGGTCATCGCCCGGGCCATCCTCCACCGCCCCAAGGTCCTCCTCCTGGACGAGGCCACCGCCGGCCTAGACGTCTTCGCCCGCAGGCCCTTCTGGACTTCGTGAAGGCCTACCGGGACCTGGGCCACGCCGTGATCTATTCCACCCATGTGATGGGCGAGGCCGAGGAGGTGGCGGACCGGGTGGGGTTTCTGCACCAGGGGCGGCTGGTCTATGAGGGAAGCCGGGACGAGGCCCTGGCCCTGGGGGAGGGCAGCCTGGAGCGGGCCTTCGTCCGCGAGGTGGGGAGGGCGTGATGGAAGCCATCCTTAGGATTTTCCGAAAGGAGCTGGTCCAGGTCTTTCGCGACCGGAAACTGGTCTTTTCCACCCTGGTTCTTCCCGTCTTGCTGATGCCGGTCTTTATGTTCGGTCCCAGCCTCTTCCTAAGCCGGCTCATGCAGGGAGCAGCGGAGAAGGTGCAGGAGGTGGCGGTGGCGGGGCTTCCCGAGGAGGCCCTAAAATCCCTCGAGGCCGCCCGGCTCAAGCCTGTGCCGGTGCCGGACCCCGAAGAGGCGGTGCGGGAAGGCCGGTACCCCGCGGGGGTGGTCTTCCGGGAAGGGGTTTACCGGATCTACGGGCGCCTGGCCTCGGGTTTGGGGGAAAGCCAGGTGGCCGTGGAGAAGGTCAAGGGGGCCCTCCAGGTCCTCAAGGAGGCCCGGGTGGCCGAGGCCCTGGCGCAGGCAGGCCTCCCCAAGGAGATCCTCTCCCCCTTCGCCGTGGAGGTGGTGGACGCCTCTCCCCCAAAGGAGAAGGCCGGGGGGCTTTTGGGCTTCCTCCTCCCCTTCTTCCTGGTGGTTTTCGTCCTCTCCGGAGGCCAGGTGGTGGCGGTGGACGCCACGGCGGGGGAGAAGGAGAAGGGGACCCTCGAGGCCCTCTTGGCCGCCCCTGTCCCCCTGGCCCAGGTGGCCCTGGGGAAGACCCTGGCCACGGTGGCCATGGCCCTCCTCTCGGGGGTGGCGGGGCTTTTGGGGCTCGCCTTGGGCGGGGCCATAAGCGCCCGCCTGGGCGGAGGGGTCCTCACGGAGAGGGGCGAGACCCTGGCCCTGGGAGGACAGGTGAGCCTGGACGGGGGGAGCTTCCTCGCCCTCTTCCTCACCGCCTTCCTTCTGGCCCTCTTCATGGGGGCGGTGACGGTGGCCCTGGGGCTTTACGCCCGGAGCTTCAAGGAAGCCCAAAGCTACATGGCTCCCCTACAGCTTTTGTTCCTCCTTCCCCTGCTCTTCCTGCAGTTCAGGGGCTTTCTGGAGCTCGAGGCCTGGCACCACCTCCTCCCTCTCTTCAACGTGGCCCTGCTCATGGACGCCCTCTTGAAGGGAAGCGCCACCCCTCTGCAGGCGGGCCTCACCTGGGCCTCCACCCTGGCCTACGCCGCCCTGGCCCTGGGCCTTGCGGTGTGGGCCTCGGGCGGGAGGACGTGGTGTTCCGGAACTAGGAAAGGAGCGGTTATGCGCGAAGTGAAGGAGTTTCCGGCGTGGCGGGCAAGCGGGTTTTTGGCCCTTTTCCTCCTCCTCGTGGCCCTCTTCTGGCTGGGGTGGGCGGGATACCGGCTTCTCTAGGAAAAGGACCTTCCCTACCTCTGGCACTTCCTCGGAGGCCTCCTCGCCTTCTTCCTCCTCGCCCCAGGCCTATTCACCGTCCAGCCCAACGAGGCCGTGGCCTGGTGTTTTTGGGAAGGTACGTGGGGAGCGTCCGGGAGGAGGGCTTCCACTTCGCCAACCCCTTGGCCGGGAGGAAGCGGGTTTCCCTCAGGGTCCACAACTTCACCTCGGACAAGCTCAAGGTGAACGACGCCCACGGCAACCCCATCGAGATCGCCGCGGTGGTGGTCTTCCGGGTGGTGGACACCGCCAAGGCCCTTTTCCAGGTGGAGAACTACCAGGCCTTCGTGGCCATCCAGTCGGAGGCGGCCATCCGCGCCCTGGCGAGCCGCTACCCTTACGACGCCGAGGGGAAGTCCTTAAGGGGAAGCCCGGAGGAGGTCGCCGAGGAGCTTAAGGCCGAGGTGCAGGAAAGGCTCAAGGTGGCGGGAGTAGAGGTCCTGGAGGCCCGCCTCACCCACCTGGCCTACGCCCCCGAGGTGGCCCAGGCCATGCTCCGCCGCCAGCAGGCCCTGGCGGTGGTGGCCGCCCGCAGGCTCATCGTGGAGGCGGCGGTGGGGATGGTGCGGGAGGCCCTTTCGGGCCTGGAGGAGGCGGGGCTTGCCCTGGACGAGGAAAGGAAGGCGGCCATGGTGAACAACCTCATGGTGGCCCTGGTCTCCGAGGCCCAGGCCCAGCCGGTGGTGAACGTGGGCACCCTCTACGCCTAGTCCCGGCGTAAGGGCTCCGGCAAGCCCTCTTTTGGGGCGAAGGGCGGAGAGAGAAAAGGTGAAGGGGAAACCGGAGGGAAAGAAGGCGTTTCTGCTGAGGCTGGACCCGAGGCTTTATCGGGTTCTGGAAAAGTGGGCCCAGGACGAGCTCAGGAGCGTGAACGCCCAGATAGAATACCTCCTCAAGGAGGCGGCCAGGAGGGCGGGGAGGTGGCGGGATGAGGCTAACCCCGAAGAGGGACGGGAACCCTAGGGGGCTTTTCCTGGCCCTCTATCTGGCCTCCCTCCTGGCCCTTTTGGCCGTGGCGGCCGCGGCGGAGGCCTCGGAAAGACCCCTCCTCCTTGCCCTGGTGGTGGCGGACGGGCTCCTTATGGGAGCCCTCTTCCTCTGGCTTGCGGGCTTCCCGGAAAGGCTCTTCTACGAGCTGCAGGGGCCCTTCCTGGGGGTTCACCACCCCTTGGGGAAGCGCCAGGTCCACCGCTCGGAGGTGGCGGCCGCCCTCCCCACGGCCTACGCCCTGCCCCTCTTCGCCCTCGGACCCAAAGCCGAGATGCCCGGGTACTACCGGGTGCGCTTCCGCCTGAGGACGGCGGCCTTCCCCAAGGGGCTTCCCGTGGAGGCCTTCGTGGGGGCGAGGCGGGGGAAGGGGTCCTCCTGGTCCTCAAAGACGGCACGGGCCTCCTCCTCAACCCCGAGGACCCCCGGCCCCTCCTCGCCTGGAAGGAGGGCGGATGAGGGCGCTCTACTGGGCCTTCGGCCTCTCCTGGACCCTGGCCCTCCTGGGCCACGCCCTAGGGGTGAGGCCGGGGACGCCCGCCTACCTGGTCCTGGGAGGGGCCTACATGTGGATTCCGGGCCTCGTGGCCCTCCTCTTCGCCTGGAAGGAAGGGCTTTTTCTCCCCCTTTCCTTTCGCCCAAACCGCTTCTGGCTCTTCGCCTGGCCCTTCCCCCTGGCCCTCACCCTCCTCTCCCTCCCCCTAAGCCTCCCCTTCGCCCCCTGGAAGGGCCTGGCCTGGGTCCCGAGGGGGTCCTCTGGGCCTTCGCCCTTCTCCAGGGGCTCCTCGCCGGGGCCACGGTGAACCTCCTCACCGCCTTGGGGGAGGAACCCCTGTGGCGGGGCTACCTCTGGGAACGACTTAAGGTCGGGGCTTCTGGCCCGCGAGCCTGGAGATCGGCCTCTACTGGGGAGTCTGGCACGCCCCCCTGGTCCTCCTCTACGGCCACACCTACCCGGAGCACCGCCTTCCGGGGATGGGCATGATGGTCCTCTTCACCCTGGCCCTCACCCCCGCCCTCCTCTACGCCCGGGAGAAAGGGGGCTCCCTTTGCGCCCGCCCTTCTCCACGGCACCCTGAACGCCGTGGCCGGGCTTTCCCTCTTGGCGGTGGAGCGCACCCACGACCTCCTCGTGGGGGCGGTGGGGCTTCCCGGCCTCTTCCTCCTCTCCCTCCTCAACCTTTGGCTCAGGCGGCGGGTATAGTCAGGGAGATGGGCTTTCTGGTGCTCTCCGGCCTCTCGGGGGCGGGCAAGACCACGGCCAAAGGGTTCCTGGAGGACCTGGGGTATTTCATGGTGGACAACCTCCCCCCAAGGCTCTGGAAACCCCTCTTGGAAGAGCTCGGCCGCCAGGGCATCGGGAAGGTGGGGGTGGTGCTGGACGCCCGGGCCGCGGCCTTCTTCGCCGACCTGGAAGGGGTCCTGGAAGGGCTCAGGCCCACGGTGATCTACCTCGAGGCCCGCCCCGAGGTCCTCCTCCGCCGCTACAACCTCACCCGCCGGGTCCACCCCCTGGGGGCGGGAAACCTCCTCAAGGAAATCGGCGAGGAGCGGCGGATCCTGGCCCCCCTGCGGGAGCAGGCCCACCTCGTCCTGGACACCTCCGAGCTCTCTCCCAGGGCCCTCAAGGAGGCCCTCACCCGCTTCCTGGGGGAGGAGGGAGGTTCTTGCTCCGCCTCCTCTCCTTCGGCTTCAAGTGGGGCCCGCCCCAGGAGGCGGACCTGGTCCTGGACGTGCGCCCCCTTCCCAACCCCCACTACGACCCCGCCCTCAGACCCAAAACCGGCCTGGACCCCGAGGTGAAGGCTACGTCTTCCGGGAAGAGCAGGAGCCCTACTACCGGGCCCTCCTCGCCGTGGTGGGCCTGGCGGCGGAGGGGGCCAAGAGGGAGGGCCGGGCCTTCTACACCGTGGCCGTGGGGTGCACCGGAGGGCGGCACCGGAGCGTGGCCGTGGCGGAACGGCTCGCCGAGGAGCTGGCGGGCCGCTTCCGGGTGGAGGTGAGCCACCGGGATGTGGAGAAGGAAGCCTAGCCTGGCCAAGGCCTTCCGGCGCTTCCCCGCCTTGCGCTGGCTGTACCCGGGGATGCGGGTCAAGCGCTACGCCGCCGTGGCCGGGCTGGGAGCCTCCTGCTCTCCTGGG
>BBBL01000048.1 GCA_001311545.1 Thermus kawarayensis JCM 12314
CCCGGGCTCGGGGAGCCGCGCCTTCGGGTCTGGGGCCCGGGCGAGCTCCAGGGCCCTCCGGGCCATGCGGTCCAGGGGGGCCAGGGCCCTTCCCGCCAGGAGGTAGCCCAGGAGGAAGGCCAGGCCCGTGGCGCCCGAGAAGGCCAAAAGGAGTACCCGTTCCACCCGGTCCATGGCCCGGTCGGCCCACTCCAGGGAGCGCGCGGCCACCAGGAGGTAGCCCTCCCCCTCCAAGGCGCAGTAGCGCACCTCCTTTTGGCTGAAGCACCCCGCCCCTGGCGGGGCGGGCGGGGGAAGGGGAGGGCCTTCCCGCGCCGCCACCTCTTTTCCCACCATCAGGAAGAGGGCCAGGTCCTTCGGGAAGGCCTCGGGCTCCTGTTCCAGGCGGAGCCCGTGGTTTTCCTCGTTCACCAGGGGGCGGGCGAGGAGGAGGGCGTCCAGGAGCGTGGCGTCCAGGCGCCGTAGAGGGCGGACCTTAGGGCGTAGCGCAGGAAGAGGCCGAGCCCTCCCAGGACCAGGCCCAGGAGGAGGACGTAAAAGAGGGTGAGGCGCAGGCGGAGGGTCATCCCAAGAAGGTGTAGCCGAGCCCCCGCTCCGTGCGGATGGCGTCTTCGGCGAGCTTCTTTCTCAGGCGGTAGACGTAGACGTCCACCGCCTTAGGGTCCACCCCCTCTTCTCCGGCCCAGACCTTTTCCAGTAGCACCTCCCTCGGGTAGTGCCCCCCGGCGTTTAAGGCCAGGAAGGCGAGGAGGGCGAACTCCCGGCCCGAAAGCCGGACCTCCTTACCCTCCCAGTAGGCCCGCCTGTTCTCCAGGTCCAGGGCGAGCCTCCCCCGGGCCACCAGGTTCTGCGCTTCCCCGTGGGCCCGGCGGAGAAGGGCCCGCACCCTGGCCCGGAGCTCCCGCAGGTGGAAGGGCTTCACCAGGTAGTCGTCCGCCCCGCCCTCCAGGCCCTCCACCCGGTCCTCCACCTCCCCCCGGGCGGTGAGCATGAGGACGGGAAGCCGCCACCTCTCCCGGAGGCGCCTGAGGAGGGCGAAGCCGTCCATACCCGGAAGCATGACGTCCAGGACGGCCAGGTCGTAGGGGAAGGCTTCCAAAAGTCCCAGGGCTTCCTCGGCGCTTTCCGCCCAGTCCACGGCGTACCCCTCGGCCTCGAGGGCCTCCTTCACCAGCTCCCCCACCCGGGGGTCATCCTCCACCATAAGGAGCCGCATCCCGCCTCCCTAGGATAAGCCGGAGGCCCAGGAACCAGGCCAGGGTCAGGGCCCAGCCCGCCAGGACGTCCGAGGGGTAATGCACCTGGAGGTAGAGCCGGGAGAGGCCTACCAGAAAGGCCCAGGGAAGGCCCAAGGCCAAGGTGAGCCGCGCCCCCCGTGGGCTTTTCTCCAAGAGCCAGTAGAGCCCCAGCACTAGGGAGAGGCTTGCCATGGTGTGGCCCGAGGGGAAGCTGAAGTCGTGCTCCGGGGCGAGCTGGGGAAAGAGGTGGGGACGGGGGCGGGCGAAGAAGTGCTTTCCGGCGAGGTTGAGGGCCTCGCTGCCCCCGAGGAGGAGCAGGAACCGGTACCAGGGAAGGCCTGCCCGCAAGGCCCAAAGCGTCGCCCCTATCGCGCTCAGGACCACCATGGGGAGGGAGGCGCTCTGGGTGAGAAGGTGGGCCAGGCCGTCAAGGAAGGGGGAGCGCAGGGCGTGAAGCCAGGCGAGGAGGGTCCGGTCTAAGGAAAACCCTTCCCGGCGGTACACGTCCTCGGCAAGCTCCACGAAAACCCCCAGGGCAAGGACCAGCCCCCCGTAGAGGAAGAGGGGCCGGGTCCAGGGGAGGAGGGTCTTGGTCCCCATGGTCCTTTACTGCCCCGCAGGTCCAAGGCCCAGGAGGGCTCCGGTTTGGGCGTCCAGGATGGCCTGGCGCTTCCCCAGGTCTACCCGAAGCACGGGGCGGCCCCGCCACACCTGGTAAGCCACCTCCGCCACGGGTTCCTCGGTTCCGAGGGCTTTTTTTCGCCAGCCCGGCCGCTTCCAGGAAGGACACCCTGGGCGGAGCCTGGAGCCAGGACCGTTTGCCCAGGGCCTTCTCCTGAAGGGGCCTTTTCCCAAGAACCTTTCCGGAGAGACCGTCCACGTAGACCTGAACCAGAGTTCGTCCTCGCGCTAGATCCACGGCGTAGACGGGCTGGCCCTTGCGCCAGGAGAGGGAGACTTCTTCCGGCGGGGTGGGAACTGAGGTGGGTTTGCGCAATGCGGGCGGCTTCCGTGGGGCCCAGGCTGGGCCAGCTCTGGGCGATAGCCCACCCTAGGACCAAAAGCGCGGTGGTCAGCGAAGCTATCCTGGGGAGAAAGTTTCTCATGGTGCGCTCCAGAAATAACCCCCCGGGAGGGGGTGCTTCCCGGGGGGTCCAGGGGGTTAGTTCCCGTCCTCCGCGTCCTCCTGCTCGCCCTGGGCCTCGTGCTCCTCAACGGAGCCCTTTTCCTCCTGTCCGTACGCCTCCTTGTGGAGCACCTGGCCCGTGCCCGCGTCCACCTTCACCTCCTGGCCTGCCAGGACCACTTCCCAGACCAGGTAGCCGTTTTCCACCCCCAGCTGTACCCGGGTGGGGACGGCCTGGGTGCCCAGGGCCTGCTGGGCGGCGGCCACCGCCTGGTCGCGGGTCACCTTGGCCAGGCTCTGGTACAAGGCCGACTCCTGATCCTCACCCTGGGCCTCCTGGACGGGGATGGACCCCTGGTAGCCCGGGTTTTGGACGCCCTTCTGGACCTTTTCCGCCAGGCTTAGACCGGGGGCCGCCAGGGCCGTTGCCGCAAGACCAATCGCCGTGAGCTTCCTCAAGGTAGCTTCGCTGAACATGGTTGCCTCCTTCTGCCCCGGGGGCTTTTCCCCTTGGGCACCTCCAGAGTGGAGGGGGGAGGTAACACGGGGGTAAAAGGTCTTCAGGCGGCGACCTGGCCTTTGGTGAGGCGGAGTTGCTTTATATACTGGAGGCATGAGGCGTTACCTCGCCTACCTGGCCTTGGGTCTTCTTCTCCTTCTGGCCTTGCCACCCCTTCTGGAGGACCTAGGGGTAAAAAGCCTTGCCCGCTATTTGGGCCTGGTGTTTGTGCTGGCAGGTGGGCTTTTGGTGTACGCCCTCTCGGGCCTTGGGAGAAGGGCTTTGAACGGGGTAGGCCTTTCCCACCTGGCCCCTGGGGTTAGGATACTGGAAGCTTTGGGGTACGTGGTGGTCTTGGCTTTGGGCCTTTCTACCGCAGGCTACCACCCCACCGCCTTCCTGGCAGGGGGTGCTGTAGTGGGTGCGGTGGCGGGGCTCGCTGCCCAGGCGACTCTTTCCAACATTCTCTCGGGCGTGGTTCTTATGCTTTCTGGGGCCCTCAAGTTGGGGATCCTATACGGGCTCGCTCCTGGGCCTACGGCGGGGTAGAGTACCGAGGCCGTGTGAAGGACATTACCCTGGTGCATACCGTTTTGGAGGGACCCCAGGGAGAGATACGGATCCCCAATGCCCGCTTTATGGACTCGGTTTTGGTTAGAGAGGAGGGTTTATCCCTTCAGGTTACGCTCCCGTCCGGGACAGCCTGGAAAGCGCTGGAACAGATCTTTCCCGTACGCTTTGAGCCCTTGGCCCTCAGCCCGGAGGGCCTACAGGGGGTCCTGTACTTAAGGGAGAAGGACCTGGACGCCGTTCTCGCCTGGACTCGGGGCCTAGCCGCCTCCCAGGCGCCCCAGGGTTAGCCCCACCAGGAAGACGAGACCCCCTCCCAGCACCACCTGGACCACCGTCCGGAGAAGGGGGCTTCGCATGAAGTGGTAGCGGATGTAGCGATGGCCAAAAGCTCCATGGCCACCACCACCGAGGCCAGGAAGAGGGCGGTCCGGACCTCGGGGATCAGGAAGGGAAGGGTGTGGAACATGCCGCCCAGGAAGGTGGCCAGGCCCGTGACCCCGCCCCGCAGGACAGGGTGGCCGCGCCTGTGACCTTGCCGTCATCGGAAAGGGCCTCCGCCAACCCCATGGAGAGGGCGGCCCCCAGGGCGGCCGCCAGGCCTACCAGAAAGGCGTCTTGGGAGCGCTGGGTAAGGCCCGCGGCGGCGAAGATGGGGGCCAGGGTGGAAACGGAGCCGTCCATGAGGCCGAGGAGGGCGGGCTGGACGATCTGGAGGACGAACCGCTGGTCCTTTGGTGGAGAGGAGAGCCGCATGGGACCATTTTGGCAGCGCGGAACTTATATTGCAAGTAGTTATTACTCTCATATGATGCCCAGGAGGCTGAGCCCCAGGAGCCCCAACACCCACAGGGCCACGCCCGCATAGAGCCAGTCGCCTTCCCGGGCGAAGAGCACGAGGGAGAGGGCCACGCGGGCCACAGGGGTCAGGACGAGGACCTCGAGGCCAAGCTGGACCAGGGCGAGGGCCTCCCCCCGGGCCGCCCGGAAGACCAGGGCCAAGGGGCTCCAGTCCCCTGGGCCGGGGGGGCTGGCCAGGACCTGGGCTACGGGTTCTGCTCCCCGCGCGGCGAGTTCCCAAAGCCCCCCGGTGAGGACAAGGAGGGCTGCCAGGAGGACTCCTCCCCGCAACACCAGGCTTAAGAGGAGCGCCATCCCTCACCCCCAAAGCCCTTGGGCCACCATCTCCAGGCCCAGGAGGACGATGACCCCGGTGAAGAGGAGCCTAAGCCCGGCCACCTTGGCCCCTGGCAGAATACGGGCGCCCAGGAGGGCACCTGCCAGCACCCCCAGGACCACGGGGAAGGCCAGGTCCGGATGGATGAAACCGTTTTTTTAAGTAGATGCCGGCGCTGGCGGCGGCGGTGACCCCGATCATGAAGTTGGAGGTGGTGGTGGAAACCTTGTAAGGGAGCCCCATGACCCGGTCCATGGCCAAGACCTTCACCGCCCCGGAGCCGATGCCGAGGAGGCCCGAGAGGACCCCCGCCACCCCCATGAGGAGGAAACCGGGAAGGACCCGTTGGACCGATAGGGGACAGGTCCCCAGGGACCTGGGTAGGTGCTGGGAAGGCGCAGGCGTACCGCCAGGGGATCGGAGGGCCCAGGGTCGGGATACCCCTCCCGCTCCCGGTGCCTGAGCCCCGTGTAGGCGGCGTGGAGGAGAACCAGGCCGAAGAGGGTGGCCACTGCCCGGTGTGGCAGCAAGGCGGTGAGGGTGGCCCCCGCCACCGCTCCTAGGGTGGTGGCCACCTCCAGGAGCATGCCCACCCGCAGGTTGGTGAACCCTTCCCGCACATAGGCCGCCGCCGCCCCGCTGCTGGTGGCGATGACCGAAACCAGAGAGGCCCCCAGGGCGAGCTTGAGGTCCACGCCGAAGAGGAGGGTGAGCATGGGCACCAAGACCACGCCGCCTCCCAGCCCCGTAAGCCCCCACCAGCCCTGCTCCAGCGCTCCCCAGAAGCACGAGGAGGGCGAAGTCCAGATAGCTCATGCCCCGAATCTACCCCAGGACCCCCACGGGGCCGCTGAAGGGACCCGAGACCACGAGCTTGCCGCCCTCGGCCTTCACGGGGAGGAGGGGAAGGGGCCTAGGGGGTGGGCCTCCCGCCACCTGGTCGGTGTAGGGGTTGTACTCCCCCCCGTGGCAGGGGCACTGCATGATCCCCTGCTGGTGCCATAGGCTCACGATGCACCCCAGGTGGGTGCAGACTGCCGAGTAGACCACCACGTCCCCCGCCGCATACCGGGCCACCTCCGGGGCCAGGCGCCTTGGGTCCAGGCGGAGCACCAGGAGGGTGCTCTTGGGGTCCCCGCTGCGCACCACCCGGTCTTGGGGTCCATGGGGTAGGCGAGGAGGAAGGGCCCCCCGAGGGGGAGGGAGGCCGGGTCCAGGGGTTGCCCCTGGGTGTGCCCGGTGGCGTGGACCAGGATGTCCCCCACCTGGGGGGGAAGCCGGTCGGGGCTTTGGCTCGCCCTGGGGACGAGGTCCTTGGCCACCAAAAGGGCCGAAAGGGTAGCGAAGCCGATGCTGGTGCCCATAAGGGCGAGCATTAGGCGCCTTTCCTGCTTGAGCTTAGGGTCTTCCTGTTCCATGGCTACGCCCTCCTTATCCGGTAGTCCCGCCCCTCCCAGCGGCCCTCCTCCGGGTAGTAAAGGGTGAATTCTAGGCTCCCGTGGTCCTCCAGGTCCAGAAGCACCCCGTGGAGGCCGAAGGGCAGGGGCTCGCTCTCCACGTCCCGTACCCCGCGCCAGCCGTCAAAGCCTAGGTGGAGGACGAAGGGGCGCCGCTCCTCCACCAGGAGGCGCTCCCCGGGGCCTAGGGCCTCGAGGGGCACCTCCCGCCGGAAGTGGCGCACCCGGGGCCTGGGCTGTCCTTCCAGGTAGCGGGCGGCCACGCGGCCCAGGCGTTCAGGGGGCCCCTTCCCCCGCGTCCAGGCCAGGTAAAGCTTCAGGTACTCCGCATGGGCCCAAAGCAAGGGCTGGGCGCTTCCCGTGGGCTTTCCCGGGAAGAGCTTCCGTTCGGGGAGGGGGGAGGTGTCCCAGACCTGCTCGGGGATGAGGCCCCCGGGCCCCGTGCTCCCGGCCATGGAGCGGAGGTAGGGGAGGGGGTCTTCCCCGAGGAGCAGGGCGGCCATCCCCCGCTCCCCGGTGAGGAGGGGCCAGGCCCTGCCCCTTCCCGTGCCGTCAAAGGGTCGGCCGTCCTCGTGCTCCCCGTATCCGTCCTCCGGGTAGCGGTGGTAGAAGGACCCCGTGGGGGTTTCTACCCGGAGGAGGCGTCGGCGAGCCGGAGAGAGTCCCGGATGCGGGGGTCGTGGGGAGGCCTCAGGCCCAGGCGGAGGAGGGCCAGGAACTCCAGCCCCACCAGGCTGCGGGCTCCAGGCTCACCCCCGTCCGGTTCTTGACCTCTACCCGGCCCCGGGGACCCAGGGGCCCGGGAGGGGCGATCCTCACGTAGTGGCCCCGGATGCCGTGGGAGCGGTCCAGCTCCGTGCCCCCCACGTAGGTCCACTCCTCCACGCGGGCGTTCCAGCAATCGGCTAAGGAGAGGCGTACTCCGCCTCCTCCCCCTCCAGAAAGCCGTAGAGGGCGGCCGCCGCTAGGGCGGCGATGGCGGTGGCCAGGGTGAAGGGGGAAAGGCCCGGGTTCTCCTCCCAGCGGTCCTGGGGGCTTACCGGACCTTCCCGGGCCAGGAAGGCTGCCGCCCGCCGCACCATGGTACGGGCGGTCTCCAGAGGAAAGGCCCCGTTCAGCCCACCCCGTTCCTTCAGGGCCGCCGCCAGAAGGACGGGCAAGGCCGTCTCGTCCAGCTGGATGCCCTGCCAGTAGGGGCGGCCGTCCGGGAAGAAGTTCTGGGGCCAGTGTCCGTCTTGGGCCTGGGTAGCCGCCAGGTAGGCCAGGACGGTGCGGACCTCCTCTTCCCGGCCTAGGGCCAGGTGGGCGAAGGCCGCCTCCACCGCGTCCCGGGTCCAGACCAGGTGGTAGCCCCCGGGGTCGTCCCGGGTGTTGCCCCAGGGTACGGAGAGGCTGGCCACCAGGCCCCGGTAGGTGCGGTCCTCGTGGGTCTTCAAAACCAAGAAGGAGCGGCGGGCCAGGGCCTCCAGCTCGGCCTCCGGGCCCTTCAGGTCCAGGTCCCCCAGCTCCCTTCGCCAGAGGGCCTCCACCCGCTTTCGTACCCCTTCCAGCCCCTCAGCCAGCGCACCTTCGGCCAGGGTCTTGGCCCCCTCCGGGGTGGAAGCGAAGGCCAGGGCCAGGGTTCCCTTGGCCTCCAGCACTTCCCCTATGAGGGCCACGTTCCCGTCCTCGGCCCGGGGAAAGGTCCAGGTCATGGCCCCGTTTTTGGCGAAGTCCTGCCAGCCATCGGAGAAACCCACGTACCCGGCGCTTCCCCGCGCGAAGGGGCCCACGAGGGCCAGGGCCTCCTCCCCCTTCTGGGCCAGCAGGGCCCCCTCTTCCACCCAGGCGGTGTTGCCCCACCCGCTTCCCCCGAGGTGCGGGGCGAGCAGGGGGTAGAGGCGGAAGCCCTCCCCCTCGAGCGAAAGCCGATGAGAAGCGCGTCCCGCCTAGGATCCGGGACGAAGGCCAGGTGGAGGCGGTACCCCTCCCCCTCGTGGACCACCTCCACCAGGGGAGAGGCGGGGTCGGCTTCCAGGATCCGGTAGCGGGCCACCCGCTTCACTTCCCGCCAGAACCCCGGCCGGGCCACGAGGAAGCCCAGGTCGCGGGTCTGGGGCCTGCCCACGCTTGGCCAGAAGACCTCGTTGAGGATGCCGTGCCCCAGGGTGAACCAAAGGCGGCCCGTGCCCAGGGCGGTGCCCACCCGGTCCTTGTCGCTGGTAGCCCAGGTGGGGGGAATGCCGGGTTTTCCAAAAGCTTCCATATTAGACCTCCTGGTCGGTGATGAGGCGCACCCTGGGGGCCAGGATCCGCCGGGGGGGAAGGTCCTCCCCGGCCTTCAGGCGGCGCACGGCCTCCCGCTTGGCCTCGCCCAGGGCCAGAAAAACCACCTCCTCCGCCGTGGAGAGGGCCTTGGGGGTGAGGGGTGAGGCGCAGGGGTGGGGGCTTGGGGCCGTCCTGCACCACCTCCACGAGGCGGGGGCTTTCCAAGGCGGGGTGGCCCGGGAAGAGGCTTGCGGTGTGCCCGTCCTCCCCCACGCCGAGGAGGGCGAAGCCGAAGGGGAGGAGGTCCCTGACCCTGGCCTCCATCCGCTCCCGGGCTTCCTCTGCGGGTAGCCCCAGGGGGAAGGAGAGGAGGTGGTCCGCCTGGGGTCCCAGGGCCTCGGCCACCCGGGCGAGGTTGGTGCCCCGGTCCCCCGGGGGAAGCCAGCGCTCGTCGGAGAGCAGAAGGGTGGTGTGGAAGCGGAGCCCCCTCAGGCGCGGTAGAGGGGGAGGGGGGTCTCGCCCCCGGCCA
>BBBL01000049.1 GCA_001311545.1 Thermus kawarayensis JCM 12314
GCTTCCGGCTGGCGGGCCTCGAGGCCCACGCCGCCCGCACCCCGGAAGAGGCCAAGGCCCGCCTGGAGGAGCTGGTGCAAAGGGGCGGGTACGCCTTGGTGGCCGTGGACCAGGGGCTTCTTCCCGAGCCCGAGCGGGCGGTGGAAAGGCTCATGCGGGGGAAGGACCTCCCCGTGCTTCTGCCCGTGGCCGGCCTCAGGGAGGCCTTCCAAAACCCCGACGTGGAAGGCTACATGCGCGAGCTGGTCCGGAGGACCATCGGCTTTGACATCAAGCTGTAGAATGGAGGGAAGATGATCCAAGGGGTAATCCAGAAGATCGCGGGCCCGGCGGTGATCGCCAAGGGGATGCTGGGGGCCCGCATGTACGACATCTGCAAGGTGGGCCACGAGGGCCTGGTGGGGGAGATCATCCGCCTGGATGGGGACACCGCCTTCGTCCAGGTCTACGAGGACACCTCGGGCCTCAAGGTGGGGGAGCCCGTGGTCTCCACGGGGCTTCCCTTGGCGGTGGAGCTGGGCCCCGGGATGCTGAACGGCATCTACGACGGCATCCAGCGCCCCCTGGAGCGCATCCAGGAGAAGACCGGGATCTACATCACCCGGGGGGTGGTGGTGCACGCCCTGGACCGGGAGAAGCGGTGGGCCTGGACCCCCAGGGTGAAGCCCGGGGACGAGGTGCGGGGGGGCATGGTCCTGGGGACGGTGCCCGAGTTCGGCTTCACCCACAAGGTCCTGGTGCCCCCGGACGTGAAGGGCCTTGTCAAGGAGGTGAAGCCCGCCGGGGAGTACACCGTGGAGGAGCCGGTGGTGGTCCTGGAGGACGGCACCGAGCTCAGGATGTACCACACCTGGCCCGTGCGCCGCGCCCGCCCCGTGCAGAGGAAGCTTGACCCCAACACCCCCTTCCTCACGGGGATGCGCATCCTGGACGTCCTCTTCCCTGTGGCCATGGGGGGGACTGCCGCCATCCCCGGGCCCTTCGGCAGCGGCAAGACCGTGACCCAGCAGTCCCTGGCTAAGTGTCCAACGCCGATGTGGTGGTCTACGTGGGCTGCGGGGAGCGGGGGAACGAGATGACGGACGTCCTCGTGGAGTTCCCCGAGCTCACCGACCCCAAGACGGGGGGCCCCTCATGCACCGCACCGTGCTCATCGCCAACACCTCCAACATGCCCGTGGCCGCCCGCGAGGCCAGCATCTACGTGGGGGTGACCATCGCCGAGTACTTCCGCGACCAGGGCTTCTCCGTGGCCCTCATGGCCGACTCCACCAGCCGCTGGGCGGAGGCGTTGCGCGAGATCTCTAGCCGCCTGGAGGAGATGCCCGCCGAGGAGGGCTACCCCCCCTACCTGGCCGCCAGGCTTGCCGCCTTCTACGAGCGCTCGGGCAAGGTCATCACCCTGGGGGGCGAGGAGGGGGCGGTGACCATCGTGGGGGCCGTCTCCCCCCCGGGCGGCGACATGTCCGAGCCCGTGACCCAGTCCACCCTTAGGATCGTGGGGGCCTTCTGGCGGCTTGACGCTCCCTGGCCTTCCGCCGCCACTTCCCCGCCATCAACTGGAACGGCTCCTACAGCCTCTTCACCCCCGCCCTGGACCCCTGGTACCGGGAGAACGTGGCGGAGGACTACCCCGAGCTCCGCGACACCATCGCCGAGCTCTTGCAGAGGGAGGCGGGCCTCCAGGAGATCGTCCAGCTGGTGGGGCCGGACGCCCTCCAGGACGCCGAGCGGCTCATCATTGAGGTGGGGCGCATCATCCGAGAGGACTTCCTGCAGCAAAACGCCTACCACGAGGTGGACGCCTACTGCTCCATGAGGAAGCCTACGGCATCATGAAGATGATCCTCTCCTTCTACAAGGAGGCGGAGGCGGCCATCAAGCGGGGGGTTTCCATTGACGAGATCCTCCAGCTCCCCGTGGTGGAGCGCATCGGCCGGGCCCGCTACGTGAGCGAGGAGGAGTTCCCCCGCTACCTCGAGGAGGCCATGAGGGAGATTGAGGGGGCCTTCAAGGCCCTGGCCTAGGGAGGGAAGCATGGACCTCTTGAAGAAGGAGTACACCGGCGTCACCTACATCTCGGGGCCCCTGCTCTTCGTGGAGAACGCCAAGGACCTGGCCTACGGGGCCATCGTGGACATCAAGGACGGCACGGGCCGGGTGCGCGGCGGGCAGGTGATTGAGGTCTCCGAGGAGTACGCGGTCATCCAGGTCTTTGAGGAGACCACGGGCCTGGACCTGGCCCGGACCAGCGTGAGCCTGGTGGAGGACGTGGCGAGGCTAGGGGTCTCCAAGGAGATGCTGGGGCGGCGCTTCAACGGCATCGGCAAGCCCATTGACGGCCTGCCCCCCATCACCCCGGAGAAGCGCCTGCCATCGTGGGCCTGCCCCTGAACCCCGTGGCCCGCAGGAAGCCCGAGGAGTTCATCCAGACGGGCATCTCCACCATTGACGTGATGAACACCCTGGTGAGGGGGCAGAAGCTTCCCATCTTCTCCGGCTCGGGCCTTCCCGCCAACGAGATCGCCGCCCAGATCGCCCGCCAGGCCACGGTGCGCCCCGACCTCTCCGGGGAAGGAGAAGGAGGAGCCCTTCGCCGTGGTCTTCGCCGCCATGGGCATCACCCAGCGGGAACTTTCCTACTTCATCCAGGAGTTTGAGCGCACGGGGGCCCTAAGCCGCTCCGTCCTCTTCCTCAACAAGGCCGACGACCCCACCATTGAGCGCATCCTCACCCCCCGCATGGCCCTCACCGTGGCCGAGTACCTGGCCTTTGAGCACGACTACCACGTGCTGGTCATCCTCACGGACATGACCAACTACTGCGAGGCCCTACGGGAGATCGGGGCGAGCCGCGAGGAGATCCCCGGGCGCCGCGGCTACCCTGGGTACATGTACACCGACCTGGCCACCATCTACGAACGGGCCGGGGTGGTGCAGGGGAAGAAGGGCTCGGTCACCCAGATCCCCATCCTCTCCATGCCCGACGACGACCGCACCCACCCCATCCCCGACCTCACGGGCTACATCACCGAGGGGCAGATCCAGCTCTCCCGGGAGCTCCACCGCAAGGGCATCTACCCCCCCCATTGACCCCCTGCCCTCCCTTTCCCGCCTCATGAACAACGGCGTGGGCAAGGGCAAGACCCGGGAGGACCACAAGCAGGTCTCCGACCAGCTTTACTCCGCCTACGCCAACGGGGTGGACATAAGGAAGCTCGTGGCCATCATCGGCGAGGACGCGCTCACCGAGAACGACCGCCGCTACCTGCAGTTCGCCGACGCCTTTGAGCGGCACTTCATCAACCAGGGTCAGCAGAACCGCTCCATTGAGGAGAGCCTCCAGATCGCCTGGGCCCTCCTCTCCATGCTCCCGCAGGGTGAGCTCAAGCGCATCTCTAAGGACCATATCGGCAAGTACTACGGCCAGAAGCTGGAGGAGATCTGGGGTACCCCCCAGGCCCTGGACTGAGGGAGGTGTAGATGAGCCAAGTCAGCCCCACCCGCATGAACCTTCTGCAAAGGCGGGGTCAGCTCCGCCTGGCGCAGAAGGGGGTGGACCTCCTGAAGAAGAAGCGGGACGCCCTGGTGGCCGAGTTCTTCGGCCTGGTGCGGGAGGCCATGGAGGCGAGGAAGGCCTTGAACCAGGCCGCCAAGGAGGCCTACACCGCCCTCCTCCTGGCCCAGGCCTTGGACGGCCCCGAGAGCGTGGCCGGGGCGGCTTTGGGCGTGCCCCTTCTGGAGGGGGTGGAGGCGGAGGTGGAGAACGTCTGGGGAAGCAAGGTGCCGAGGCTCAAGGCCACCTTTCCCGACGGGGCCCTCCTCTCCCCTGTGGGCACCCCGGCCTACACCCTCGAGGCCAGCCGGGCCTTCCGCCGCTACGCCGAGGCCCTGGTCCAGGTGGCCAACACCGAGACCCGCCTGAAGAAGATCGGCGAGGAGATCAAGAAGACCACCAGGCGGGTGAACGCCCTGGAGCAGGTGGTGATCCCCGGGATCCGCGGCCAGATCCGCTTCATCCAGCAGGTTCTGGAGCAGCGGGAAAGGGAGGACACCTTCCGCCTGAAGCGCATCAAGGGCAAGATTGAGGCCCGGGAGGCCGAGGAGGAAGGGGGCCGTCCCAACCCCGCCTTGGAGATGGGGGCAGGCCTCTAGGCGCCCCCTTGCGGCGCAGGCCGCAAAATCCCCCGGGCGCGCCGGGGGAGAGCTTTAGGGGGCTACCCGGCCTTGGTCTCCTGGAGGATGTGGAGGAGGACGGTCTGGAGGATGCCCCCGTTCCTGTAGTAGTCCACCTCCACCGGGGTGTCCAGGCGGGCGAGGGCCTGGAAGCGGACTTCGCTTCCGTCCTCCTTCCTCGCCACCACCTCCACCACCTTCCTGGCTTTAGGTCTTCCAGGCCCAGGATATCGTAGACCTCGTAGCCCGTGAGGCCCAGGGCCTCCCGGTTTTGCCCTGGGAGGAACTCCAGGGGCAGGACGCCCATCCCCACCAGGTTGGAGCGGTGGATGCGCTCGTAACTTTCGGCCAGCACGGCCTTGACGCCCAGGAGGTAGGTGCCCTTGGCCGCCCAGTCGCGGCTACTGCCGGTGCCGTACTCCTTGCCGGCGATGACGAGAAGGGGCGTGCCCTCGGCCTTGTAGCGCATGGCCACGTTGTAGACGAAGTCCACCTCTCCTTCGGGGAGCTTCTTGGCGTAACCCCCTTCCATGCCCTCCAGCATGAGGTTCTTGATGCGGATGTTGGCGAAGGTGCCCCGCATCATCACCTCGTGGTTGCCGCGCCGGGAGCCGTAGGAGTTGAAGTCCTCCGGCTTCACCCCCTTGCCCATCAGGTACTGGCCGGCGGGGCTCTTCACGGGGATGGCCCCGGCGGGGGAGATGTGGTCCGTGGTCACCGAGTCGCCGAGGACGAGGAGAACCCTGGCCCCCCGGATGTCCCCCACCTTCCCCTGGCCCAGGTCCTCAAAGAAGGGGGGGTTCTGGATGTAGGTGCTCTCGGGGTCCCACCCGTAAAGCTCCCCGGTGGGGGCGGGCAGGGCCCGCCAGCGCTCATCCCCCTCAAAGACCTTGCTGTACTCCTTCTTGAAGAGCTCGGGGTCCAGGGTTTTCCGGATGGCCTCCTGGATCTCCGCCATGGAGGGCCAGATGTCCTTGAGGTAGACGGGCTTGCCGTTGGGATCGTGGCCCAAGGGCTCGCTGGTGAAGTCGATGTCCATGCGCCCCGCCAGGGCGTAGGCCACCACCAGCATGGGGCTTGCCAGGTAGTTGGCCTTCACGTGGGGGTTGATGCGGCCCTCAAAGTTGCGGTTGCCGGAGAGGACGGCGGCCACCACCAGGTCCCCCTCCTCCACCGCCTTGGCGATCTCCTCGGGCAGGGGCCCGGAGTTGCCGATGCAGGTGGTGCACCCGTAGCCCACCACGTGGAAGCGGAGGGCCTCGAGGAAGGGAGAAGCCCGCTCATCTCCAGGTAGTCCGTCACCACCTTGGAGCCGGGGGCCAGGGAGCTCTTCACCCAGGGCTTGGTGTCCAGGCCCGCCTCCACCGCCTTTTTGGCCAGAAGCCCCGCCCCCAGCATCACCGAGGGGTTGGAGGTGTTGGTGCAGCTGGTGATGGCGGCGATGACCACGGAGCCGTGGCCGAGCTCAAACTCCTCCTCCTGCCGCTTCACCAGGACCTTTCGCCCAAGCCGGTCCTCCGAGAGGCCGAAACCCCGCTCCTTCACCGGCTTGGTGAGGTGGAGGAGGAAGCTCTTCTTCACCTCCTTGAGGGGCACCCGGTCCTGGGGGCGCTTGGGGCCCGCCAGGGAGGCTCCACCGCAGAGAGGTCCAGCTCCAGGTACTCGGAGTACCGGACCTTCGCCTCGGCCTCGGGAGTGCGGAAGAGGCCCACGGCCTTGGTGTAGGCCTCCACCAGCTCCACCAGCTCCTCGGGGCGGCCGGTGAGCCGGAGGTAGGCCAGGGTCTCCTCGTCCACGGGGAAGAAGCCCATGGTGGCCCCGTACTCCGGGGCCATGTTGGCAATGGTGGCCCGGTCGGCCAGGGAGAGCCGGCCCACCCCGGGGCCGTAGAACTCCACGAACTTGCCCACCACCCCGTGCTTGCGCAGGATCTCGGTGATGGTGAGGACGAGGTCGGTGGCCGTGGCCCCCTCGGGGAGTTCCCCGAAGAGCCGGAAGCCCACCACCTTGGGGGCCAGCATGTAGTAGGGCTGGCCCAGCATCACCGCCTCGGCCTCAATGCCCCCCACGCCCCAGCCCAGGACGCCGAGGCCGTTCACCATGGTGGTGTGGCTGTCGGTGCCCACCAGGCTGTCGGGGAAGGCCAGGGTAAGCCCGTCCCGCCTCTCGGTCATGACCACCTTGGCCAGGTACTCCAGGTTGACCTGGTGGACGATGCCCGTGCCCGGGGGGACTACCCGGAAGTTCTTTAGGGCCCCCTGGGCCCACTTGAGGAGGAGGTAGCGCTCCCGGTTCCTCTCGTACTCCTTCTCCACGTTGTAGAAGAAGGCGTAGGCCGTGCCGAAGGCGTCCACCTGCACCGAGTGGTCAATGACCAGGTCGGCGGGCACCACGGGGTTGATGCGCTTGGGGTCCCCGCCCCGCCTGGCCACGGCGTCCCGCATGGCCGCCAGGTCCACCACCGCCGGCACCCCGGTGAAGTCCTGGAGGATGACCCGGGCGAGCTTCAGGGGCACGTTGATCTCCCCGGGATCGGGTTGCCAGCGGGCCAGGGCCTCTATGTCCTCCCGGGTCACCTGGTAGCCGTCCTCGTGGCGGAGGAGACTTTCCAGCATCACCCGTATGGAGAAGGGGAGGCGGCTTACCTCTGCCAGGCCCTTCCTTTCCAGCTCCAGAAGGTCGTGGTAGCCGTAGGTGCCGCTTCGGGTTTCCAGGGTCTTTAGGGTTTGGAAACTGTCCTTCATGCTCCTCCTTTCCCTTCCCCCTGGGGGCAAAGGGAGGCACGCTCTGGACTTTTTGGGGGAAGCTCCTTCCGAGGGGGGCGCCCGCCCCGGCGTCTTCCACTATAGCACCTGTAGAAGGGATGGGGCGTGGCCCAAGGGGGCCTTGATATCCCCTGTCCCGGCGTGGCCGGGATGGGACTCCGGAAGAACCCTCCCCGAAGGGTTCCTGAAAAAGGAAGCCAAGAGCCCCAGGTTCTCCTCGGCCAAGTGCCCGCGCCTCGGTTCTGCGACATGCTGAAGGTTCAGGAAAGCCCTTTTGGGGCCCCCGCTCTGGCTTTGGCCAGAGCGGGGTACTTGGCCTGCGGGCACCCCCTCCTTAACGCAGGGCCTGGGGCGGGGGAAGGGTGTCCCAGCCTAGGCTTTCCAGGAAAAGGAGGACCTCCTCGGCCACCTCCCGAAAGAGCTCTTCCCGGGGCCTTTGGGCGGGCCTGTCCCCCCTTTGGGGGCCGTAGGCCCCGAAGCCCGCGTGGTTGAGCCTTGGATGAAGACCACCCGGGCGTTTTTGGGAAGCCTTTTCGCCTTCTCCCGGGCTTCCCCGGGGGGAAGGAGGCCATCTGCGGTCCCGTAGAGGGCCAGGGTGGGGAAGGCCTCCCGGGAGAGGTTCCCTTCGGGGGTAGGCGGCGAAGAGGACAAGGGGGAGGCCTTCCCGGGCTGCCACCTCCGCCGCCACCACCCCGCCCAGGCTGTGCCCCCCCACCGCCAGGGGAAGCCCGGGGTGGGCTTTTTGGGCCTCGAGGGCCCGTTCCTTCCCCAGCAGGGCGATGCCCTGGGGCACCTTGAGGAGGACCACCAGGTACCCGCTTTCCGCGAGGGGGACGAGGACGGGGGCGTAGGCCAAGGGTTCCACCCGCGCCCCCGGGTAGAAGGCGAAAAGGGCCTTGAGGGTTTTGGGGAGGAGCTCCAGGCCGTAGGGGGCTTCCTTTAGGGCCAGGCCTGTGCGCTGCACATAGCCTTGCACCCAGGCCTCCGCCTGGTAGGGCCTGAAGAGGTAAAAGGCGGCGCCCACCAGGGCCCCTCCCAGGGCGAGGGCCAGGAGGAAGAGGAGAAGAAGGATTCGCTTGGCCGTCATGCTTCACCTCAAGAGGACTTCCTTGGCCCTGGGCCGCCTTTCAAAGGTGTAGAAGGCGGCGGGCACCACGAAGAGGGTGAGGAGGGTGGAGGAGAGGAGGCCGCCCAGGATGATCACCCCGAGGGGCCTCCGGTACTCCGCCCCTTCCCCGGTGCCCAGGAGGAGGGGGAGGCTGATGATGAGGACGGTGAGGGTGGTCATGAGGATGGGCCTGAGCCTGAGCCTGGCCGCCTCCACCAGGGCTTCCCTCAGGGGCATCTCCTTCATCCTGCGCACGGCGAAGTCCAGGAGGAGGATGGCGTTTTTGGTGACCAGGCCGATGAGCATCACCACCCCCAGGACGCTGATCACGTCCAGACCCGTGCCCAAAAGGTAGGTGAGCCAAAGGGCCCCCACCAGGGCCAAGGGCACGGGGAGGAGGAGGTAGAGGGATAGCGCCAGGCGTTGAACTGGCTGGCGATGACCAGGTAGTTGAGGACCAGGGCCAGGAGGAAGGCCAGGGGGGCGAGGCGGGCGAGCTCCCCGGTGAAGCTCCCGAGGCCCGTGGCCAGAAGCGCCACCCCATCCCCCAGAAGCCCCCTTTCCCTTAGCTCCCGTTCAAGCTCTTCCTGGATCTGGAAGGCCCCGGGGGCGCCGGGCCGGAGGTTGATGTTGATCCCGGCGGCGTAGGCCTGGTTGCGGCGGGAGATGAGGGTGGGACCGGGCCTCTCGCTGAACCCCCCCAGGCTGGAGAGGGGCAGGAAGGTCTGGAGGGCGGGGGCGGTAGACGGGAAGGGAAAGGAGGGTCGGACCGTCACC
>BBBL01000050.1 GCA_001311545.1 Thermus kawarayensis JCM 12314
GGGGCGGTGACCAGGAGGAGGGGGAGGGGCGTGCGGGTCTTCACCCCGCTTTTCGCCCGGGCCGAGCGGGCCAGGTCCACCACCTTGAGCACCGCCCGCATCTTGGCCACCAAGGCCTCGTCCGCCAAAGCGGGGTCCACTTCTGGCCAGTCGGCCAGGTGGACGCTTTCCTTAGCCTCGGGGTGAAGGCTTCGCACCAGGTTCTGCCAGAGCACCTCGGCCAGAAAGGGCGTGAAGGGGGCGGAGAGCTTGGCCACCAAGACCAGGGCCTCGTAGAGGGTGGCGTAGGCGGACTCCCGGTCCAGGGCATCCTCGTTCTTCCAGTACCGCCTCCTCCCCCGGCGCACGTACCACTGGGAGAGGTCCTCCACCACGAAATCGCGCAGGGCGCGGCTAGAGGTGGTGGGGTCGTAGGCCTCCAGGGCCTCCGTCACCCTCTGGATGAGGTCCTGCATCCGGGCCAGAAGCCAGCGGTCCAGCTCGGGCCGTTCCTTGGGGGCGGGAGGGTTTTTGAGGTCGGGCCGGTCCAGGTTGGCGTAGGTCACGAAGAAGCTGTAGACGTTCCAGAGGGTTAGGAAGTAGTCCCGCACCGCCTCGCGCACCAGGTTGGGCCCGAAGCGCCGGTCGGCCTCGGGGGGGGCGGAGATGTAGATGTACCACCTCAAGGCGTCCGCCCCGAACTCCCGCAGGATGTCCCAGGGGTCCACCACGTTCCCCTTGGACTTGGACATCTTCTGCCCCTTCTCGTCCAGGATGAGGCCGTGGCAGATGACGTTCTTGAAGGCGATGGAGCCGAAGAGCATGACCCAAGCTGGTGCAGGGAGTTGAACCAGCCCCGGGTCTGGTCAATGCCCTCGGAGATGAAGTCGGCGGGGAAACTTTCCCGGAACTCTTCCTGGTTCTCAAAGGGGTAGTGCAGGGAGGCAAAGGGCATGGCCCCCGAGTCGTACCAGACGTCGATCACGTAGCACCCGGCGCATGGTCCCGCCGCAGGCGCAAGTGAGCTCCACCTGGTCCACGTAGGGGCGGTGGGGGTCAAAGGGCTCGGGGAGGGGGCTTGTGGCCCTCGCCTTGAGCTCCTGGAAGCTCCCCATGGCCTCCTCCTTGCCGCATGCCTGGCAGACCCAGATGGCAGGGGCGTCCCCCAGTAGCGGTTGCGGCTCAAGGCCCAGTCCACCAGGTTCCTAAGCCACTCCCCGTAGCGCCCCTCCTTGATGTGGGAGGCACCCAGTGGATCTCCTGGTTCTTGCGGATGAGCTCGTCTTGAAGCGGGTGTTCTGGAGGAACCAGGTCTCCGTGGCGTAGTATATGAGGGGGGTGGAGCACCGCCAGCAGTGGGGGTAGCTGTGGAGGTAGGTCTCCTCCTTGAAGAGGAGGCCCCGCTCCTTGAGGTCCTTAAGGATGGCCCGGTTGGCCTCGCGGAAAAAGAGGCCCCTAAAGGGCTCCACCAGGAGCTTTCCCTCCTCGTCCACCGTCTTCAGCATGGGAAGGCCGTAGGCCCTGGCGGTCTCCAGGTCCTCGGCGCCGAAGGCGGGGGCTTGGTGGACGATGCCCGTACCGTCCTCCCGGCTCACGTACTCGGCCAGGACCACGAAGTACCCCTTCTCCACCTCCTGGGGGTAAGGGGGCGCGTAGGCGAGGCCTTCCAGGGCCTTTCCCGGGAAGGTCCTGAGGACGGGGGTTTCCTCTCCCAGAATCTTCTTCCCGAGCCCTTCCTCCAGGACGAGGACCTCTTCCCCCACCTGGAAGGCGGCGTAGGTGTACCCGGGGTGCACCGCCGCCGCCACGTTCCCGGGCAGGGTCCAGGGGGTGGTGGTCCAGATGAGGAGGCTCGCCTTCCTTAGGCCGAGCTTCCCGGGCTCCCGGAGGGGCAGGCGCACGTAGACCGAGGGTCGGTGATCTCCTTGTAGCCCAGGGCCAGCTCGTGGGAGGAGAGGGGGGTGCCGCAACGGGGGCAGTAGGGCACCACCTTGTGGTCCCGGTAGAGGAGCCCCCGGTCAAAGAGGTGCTTCAGGCTCCACCAGATGCTCTCGATGTAGGAGGGCTCGAGGGTGGCGTAGGCGTTTTCCAGGTCCACCCAGTAGGCGAGGCGCTCGGTGAAGGCCTCCCACTCCTTCTCGTAGGTGAAGACGGACTCCCGGCAGGCCTGGTTGAAGCGCTCAATGCCGTAGGCCTCAATCTCCTTTTTGCTCTTGAGCCCGAGCTTCTTCTCCACCTCCAGCTCCACGGGAAGCCCGTGGGTGTCCCAGCCCGCCCTCCGGGGCACGTAATAGCCCCGCATGGTCTTGTAGCGGGGAAAGAGGTCCTTGTAGCTCCGGGCCTGGGCGTGGCCCACGTGGGGGAGGCCGTTGGCCGTGGGGGCCCCTCGTAGACGGTGTAGCGGGGGCCGCCCTTGCGGCTTTCCACGCTCTTCTGGAAGATCCTCTCCCGCTTCCAGAAGGCCAAGACCTCTTCCTCCATCTGGGGAAAGTTGGGCTCGCCGACCTCCTTGAACATCCCTCACCTCCTAAGCAAGACGCCCGCGCCCTAAGGCGCGGACGAAAGCTTGCGCTTCCGCGGTACCACCGCGCTTCCTGGGGAAGGTCCCCAGGCCCTCTTTGGCGCTATGACGGGCGCACCCGGCGGGCATTACTCGGGGCTGGCCCTTTCCTCCCGCGGCTCCGGGTGATCTTCCCGCCTTCCCTCACCGCCGGGCTTCCACCCTCCCCGGCTCGCTCTTGGGCTCTTGGGAAGGGGTACTCTCCCCATCCTCGCCTTTACAACCTGTGCCCCCTGGGGTAGAATCCCCCGTTGGCGGCTAAGGCCATGCTAGCAGCCCTTCCCCTCCCTTGACAACCACCCCGCAAGGTCTGCTAGACTCAGGCTAAGCCGGTCCCCTTCCCGTCAAAAGGAGCCCAGCATGGAGCTTTACTTGGATACAGCTAACTTGGAGGAAATACGGGAGATCGCCGGTTGGGGCGTGCTCTCCGGGGTCACCACCAACCCCACCTTGGTGGCCAAGGAGTTTGCCGCAAGGGGGAGAGGCTTACCTGGGAAGGGCTTCGGGCGCACCTCAGGGCCATTTGCGAGGCGGCAGGGGGGCCCGTTTCCGCCGAGGTGACGGCCCTCGAGGCCCCCGCCATGGTGGCCGAGGGGAGGCGCCTGGCGGAGGTCCATCCCCATATCGTGGTCAAGCTCCCCACCACCGAGGAGGGCCTGAAGGCCTGCAAGAGGCTTTCCGCCGAGGGGATCAAGGTCAACATGACCCTCATCTTCTCCGCCAACCAGGCCCTTTTGGCGGCCAGGGCCGGAGCGGCTTATGTGAGCCCTTTTCTCGGCCGGGTGGACGACATCTCTTGGGACGGGGGGGAGCTTCTCAGGGAGATCGTGGAGCTTCTCCAGGTGCAAGACCTCCCGGTGCGGGTCATCGCCGCCTCCATCCGCCACCCCCGGCACGTCACCGAGGCCGCCCTTTTGGGGGCGGATATCGCCACCATGCCCTACGCGGTGTTTAAACAGCTCCTCAAGCACCCCCTCACGGACATCGGCCTCAAGCGGTTCATGGAGGACTGGGAGAAGGTCAAGCCATGAAGCGGAGAGCGGAAATCCAAGAAGCCCCTCTTTCCTACCAGGAGCTTTCGGCCAAGATCCTGCCCGAGCTGCACCTCCTGGCCCAGGAAGCCGGCATTGAAGGCTACAAGCGCATGAAGAAGGACCAGCTCATCATGCCCTCCTGGAGCGCCAGACCCAGGGGGAGGGCCTACAGCTGGTCAGGGGCTATCTGGAGATCAGCCCCGACGGGTACGGCTTCCTGACGGAGAGCCTTTACAACCTGGAGTCCGGGTGGCCATCGTCTCCGCCGGGCTCATCCGCCAGTACGCCTTGAGGAGCGGGGACTACATCGTGGGCCGGGTGCGTCCACCCCGGGAGAACGAGCGCTACGGCACCCTCCTAAAGGTGGAGGCGGTGAACGACCTGGACCCCGAGACCGCCAAGAACCGCCCCCGCTTTGACGAGCTCATCCCCCAGTTCCCCGACCGGCAGATCAAGCTGGAGACCACCCCGGACGAGCTCTCCACCCGGGTCATCGACCTCCTCGCCCCCATCGGGAGGGGCCAGAGGGGGCTCATCGTGGCCCCCCCCAAGGCGGGGAAGACCACCCTCCTCAAGAAGATCGCCAACGCCGTCCTCAAGAACGAGCCCGACATCAAGGTCATCGTCCTCCTCATCGACGAGCGCCCCGAGGAGGTCACGGACTTCCGGGAAAGCGTCCAGGGGGCCGAGGTCATCGCCAGCACCTTTGACGAGCCGCCCCAGAACCACATCCGGGTGGCGGAGTTCGTCCACGAGCGGGCCAAGCGCATCGTGGAGGAGGGGGGGCACGTGATGATCCTCCTGGATTCCATCACCCGCCTGGCCCGGGCCAACAACCTGGTGACCCCGCCCACGGGGCGCACCCTCTCGGGCGGCTTGGACTCGGCCGCCCTCTACTTCCCCAAGCGCTTCCTGGGGGCGGCCCGGAACATCCGGGGAGGGGGGAGCCTCACCATTTTGGCCACCGCCCTGGTGGAGACGGGAAGCCGCATGGACGACGTGATCTTTGAGGAGTTCAAGGGGACGGGCAACATGGAGCTCCACCTCTCCCGCCGCCTGGAGGAGCGCCGCATCTTCCCGGCCATCGACATCCTAAAGTCCGGCACGAGGCGGGAGGAGCTTCTTCTCGGCGAGGAGGTGGTCCACAAGATGTGGCTTCTGCGCAAGGTCCTGGCGGACATGGACCCCGCCGAGGCCATGGAGATGCTCCTCGCCCGGCTGGCCCGCACCAAGAGCAACAAGGAGTTTTTGGCCTCTTTGGCGGCCCGGTAATACCCTTTCCTTGGGGCCCCCATGCTGGCCCAAACCAGCATGGGGAGTACGCCAGGGCGAAGCCGGCCGGGGGCGGGGGTCGCGGCGGGGTGCTTTCCCCGGTCCTTTGCCCCTTGCCCTTGGACCGGGTGGGCCTGGTATAATCCCCCAGAGTTTGAGGTCTCCTTGTTGGAGGTGATCGTTGCGGGCATTCAAAGGCGCGTATTTTCTCGCAGTGGCCCTCGCTTGGGCGCAAGCCAGCCCCCTTCCCCTCTTTTTAAGCCGCATCCCCCTGCCGGAGGCCACGGTGGAGGTGGGGCAGGCCCCTAGGAAGGGCTGGGTCCTTTACCGGGTAAAGCCGGGGGACACCCTGGTGGGGATCGCCGCCCGCTTTGGCGTGGACCCTAGGCACATCCAGTGGTCCAGCGGCCTTAAGGACGACCGCCTCCAGGTGGGCCAGGAGCTCCGCATCCCCCTGGTGGCCGCCGAGGAGCGGGAACCCCGCGTGCCCCCCGGGGTGGAGGTCTACCGGGTGCGCCCGGGGGATACCCTGGCCTCCTTGTCCCAGCGTTTCGGCCTTTCCCCCTTGGACCTGGTCTCGGCCAACCCCTCTCTGGAGAGCCTGGACCGGCTGGTGGCGGGGAGCGTGATCTACATCCCCAAAGGGTCAAGGGGCTTCTCGTGTCCCTTCCCGAAGGGGAGACCTTGGTGGACCTGGCGGGCCGCTTCGGCCTTTCCCCGGTGAAGGTGGCCCAGGCCAACGGGGTGAAGGACCCCACGGAGCTTAGGCCTGGGGACCTTGTCCTCCTACCCGGGATCCAGGCCAAGACCACCTACCAGCGGCTTCTGGCCAAGCAGGAGGAGGAGCGTCAGGCCCGCCTCGAGGCCGAGCGCAGGCGCCAGGAGGAGCTTAGGCGGCTGGCCGAGGAGAGGCGTCGGCAGGAGGCAGAGAGGCAGGTCCGGCTTCGCCAGGCCCAGGCTCCCAAGCCCCAGGTCCGCCGGGTGAGCTACCAGGAGGGCGGGATGCGCTGGCCTCTTTCGAGCTTCCAGATCACCACCTACTTCGGCCAGCGGGGGGCTTTCCAGCGCTTCCACACCGGGATTGACCTCGCCGCCCCCTACGGCACCCCCATCGTGGCCGCCAAGGCGGGCCAGGTGGAGGTGGCGGGCTGGAGCTCGGTGGGCTACGGCTTCCACGTGATTCTGGACCACGGGGGTGGGGTGGAAACCCTTTACGCCCACATGTCCCGCATCGCCGTGCGGGCGGGACAGTGGGTGGAGGCGGGGCAGGTGATCGGCTACGTGGGCTCCACGGGCTGGTCCACGGGACCCCATCTCCACTTTGAGGTGCGGGTGGGCGGGGTGGCCCGGAACCCCCTGGCCTACCTGCCTTGAGCCCCCGGGGGAGGCTTTCCCGGTGCCCTCGGCTTTGTGCCCCAGGGCCCTTGACCCTGGGGGGCGTAAGCTAGAGGATGGAGGGCGGGATGGAGAAGGGAACCTTCCACATCAAGACGGGCTTTGCGAGATGTTCAAGGGCGGGGTGATCATGGACGTGACCACCCCCGAGCAGGCGGTGATCGCCGAGGAGGCGGGGGCGGTGGCGGTGATGGCCCTGGAGCGGGTCCCCGCGGATATCCGGGCCCAAGGCGGGGTGGCCCGCATGTCCGACCCCAAGCGGATCAAGGAGATCATGGCGGCGGTCTCCATCCCGGTGATGGCCAAGGTGCGGATCGGCCACTTCGTGGAGGCCATGATCCTCGAGGCCATCGGGGTGGACTTCATCGACGAGTCCGAGGTCCTGACCCCCGCCGACGAGGAGCACCACATTGACAAGTGGAAGTTCAAGGTGCCCTTCGTGAACGGGGCCCGGGACCTGGGGGAGGCCCTTAGGCGCATCGCCGAGGGGGCGGCCATGATCCGCACCAAGGGGGAGGCGGGGACGGGCAACGTGTGGAGGCGGTGCGCCACGCCCGCACCATGTGGAAGGAGATCCGCTACCTCCAGTCCCTCAGGGAGGACGAGCTCATGGCCTACGCTAAGCAGATGGGGGCGCCCCTGGAGCTCGTCAAGTGGGTTCACGAGCACGGCCGCCTGCCCGTGGTGAACTTCGCCGCCGGCGGCATCGCCACCCCGGCCGACGCTGCCCTCATGATGCACCTGGGGATGGACGGGGTCTTCGTGGGCAGCGGCATCTTCAAGTCCGGGGACCCCAAGAAAAGGGCCCGGGCCATCGTGCGGGCCGTAACCCACTACAACGATCCCGAGGTCCTGGCCGAGGTGAGCGAGGACCTGGGCGAGCCCATGGTGGGCATCAACCTGGACCAGCTTAGGGAAGAGGAAAGGCTTGCCAAGCGGGGCTGGTAGGGCGGTCTGCGGGGTGTACGAGACCCACCCGGAAAGGGTGGAGAAGGCCCGGGCCGCCCTTCCCGGAGAAGGGGTGCTCCGGGAAGCCTCCCTCCTCCTCAAGGCCCTCGCCGACCCCACGAGGATGCGCCTCCTCCTGGCCCTGAAGGAGGCGGGGGAGCTTTGCGTGTGCGACCTAGCCCTCCTCGCCGGGGTCTCGGTCTCGGCGGTGAGCCACCAGCTCCGGCTTCTCCGCCAGGCGAGGCTCGTGGCCTTTCGGAGGGAGGGGAAGCAGGTCTACTACCGCCTCGCCGACGGGCACGTGGGCGTCCTTTTGGAGGAGGCCCTGGCCCACGCGGAAGAAAACACTTGAACATTTGCTCAAATGATGCTACCCTAGGGGCATGAAGGCCTCCAGGGTGCGCGTCTTCCGGGTAGAGGGCATGGACTGCGCCGATTGCGCCCGCAAGGTGGAGTCCGCCCTCAAGGAGGTGCCGGGGGTGGTGGGGGTCCAGGGTGAGCTACGCCAGCGGCAAGGCCTACCTGGCCCTGGAGAGGGAGGAGGCGGTAGAGAGGGCGAGGCGCCTCGCCCCCCTGGCTACCGGCTCCGTCCGTGACGGGGAGGGGGAGGGGAGCTTTCCGGGCCCTGGCCCTGGGCCCTCGGAAGCGGGGGGCTTCTCCTCCTCGCCTTCCTCCTGGACCGCCTCTTCCCCTTGGGCCTTGGCCCTACGCCCTTGCCGCTTCCTTGGGCGTCCTTCCCCTGGCCCTGAAGGCTTCGCGGCTTCCGCAAGAACCCCTTCAGCATCCAGGTCCTGGTGAGCCTCGCCACCTTCGGGGCCTTGGCCATCGGCGCGGCGGCGGAGGCGGCGGTGGTGGTCTTCCTCTTCCTGGTGGGGGAGGTCCTCGAGGCCCAGGCCACGGCCCAGGCCCGGAAGGCCCTCTTTTCCCTGGGGAGTCTTCTCCCGAGGCGGGCCTTCCGGGTGAGGGGAGAGGGGGTGGAGGAGGTGCCTTTCCGCCCTCCGGGTGGGGGACCTGGTGCGTGTGCCCCAGGGGGAAAGGGTGCCGGCGGACGGGAGGGTGGTTTCGGGGACGGCCTGGGTGGAGGAGGCGGCCTTCACCGGGGAGCCCCTGCAAGGCCAAGGCCGAGGGGGAGCCGGGTCTATGGGGGAAGCCTGGTGGAGGGGGAAGCCTCCTCGTGCGGGTGGAGAGGCTCCCCAGGGAGGGCTTCCTCGCCGAGATGGCCCGCCTTGCGGAGGAGGCCCTCCTGAAGAAGGCGGAGGTGGAAAGCTCATAGACGCCTTCAGCCGCCGCTACACGCCCCTGGTCCTCTTTCTTGCGGGCCTCGTGGCCTTCGTGCTTCCCCTCTTTTGGGGGGACTTCCGGGGCCACCTCTACAAGGCCCTCGCCCTCCTCCTCATCGCCTGCCCCTGCGCTTTGGTGGTCTCGGTGCCTGCGGCCATCGCCAGCGGGGTGGCCCGGGGGGGCGAGGGCGGGGATCCTCTTCCGAAGCGGGGCGGCCCTGGA
>BBBL01000051.1 GCA_001311545.1 Thermus kawarayensis JCM 12314
TTCCGAGGCCCGCTGGCCCAGGTTGCCGCAGGCGGCCAGAAGGCCGGCCAGGCCGATGAAGAGGCTGGTTAGAACCTTCCGCATACTAGTAGCTCCCATCTCCGGTCACGAACTCGTTCCACTCCCCGGTGCAGACCGGCCGCCAAAGTTGCAGGCCTGGAGGGGAAGGAACACGTTCCAGAGGTCCTGGGCGATGGAGATGGCCTCTATCCGGCTCGGGTTGCTGGGGTCCAGGCCCACCGCCGCCGCTGAGAGGTCAAAGGAGTAGCTGTGGAAGGCCTCGAGGCGGGGCAAAACGGCGGAGCCGTCCTGGTTGTAGGCCACGCTGTAGGTGTTGCCGTTCACCGTGAGGGTCTGGTCGCTGAACAGGAGGCCGTTGTGGAGCTGTAAGGCGCCAGATGAAGAACTCGCCCTGCTGGGGGTAGTCCAGGAGGAAGGGGGCGAAGAGGCGGAGGTCCCCCACCTTCTGGCTTACGCTCCAGGAGAGGGTAGGGGTGACCGAGACCCCGGTGGCGTACTTGGCCGGGCTCAGTAGGTGTACGGTGAAGCGGTCCAGGGGCGTGGTGGCGAGCACGGGGCCCTGGGCCACGTTCTGGCCCACCGCATCCACCCGGTAGTAGACCCGCTGGCCTACCCTGAGCTCGGGGCTGGCGTCGTTGTAGGACCGGGCGGCCCCCCTGAGGGTGGCGATCTTGGTGAAGTTTTGCCCGTCAAGGGAGCGGTAGACCTCAAAGCGGTCGGGGTTAGTACCGCTGTATGCCCAGGAGAGCTGTACCCAGAGGGTGCTATCCGGGCTTGGGGCCCCTTCCAGCCGCACCTCCTCCGTGCCCGGCAGGCGGAGCACCGCCGGCTTGGGCGTCCCGTAGAAGCCGATGGCCTGGGCCAGGGTGACGGCGAGGACCTGGAAGTTGCTAACCGGAGTAACGGCGGGGTTTGCGAAGCTCTGGCTGAAGTTCAGGTAGTAGAGGCGGTGGGTCCGGTTTTCGTTCACATCGTAGACCACCACCTCAAAGGTGGTGGGGCCGCTGATGCCAGCCACGCTGGCTCCCGAAAGGGTCTGGTTTCCAGTGTCCGGGCCGCCAATGTCGGCGGTCCAGAGGAAGCGCGGGCTGGTGAGGAAGCCCGAGCCGGGGGTTTTCCCCAGGGCCGCGTAGATGTAGCGGATCATGTTGCCCGCGCCCTGGGCCTGGGCCTGGATGCGGAAGGGGACGCACCCCTGGGCCTGGGTCACCGTGGAGAAGTCCTGCTGCGGGAAGGTTGCCGCACCCTCCGGCCCCGGTGGTGACGGTGAGCTGGGGCGGGGCGGTGGGGAGGCTCGGGTTTGCGGCCTGTTTCTGGATCACCTGGATGGGGCCCAGGTTCCCCTGGAGGAGGAGGTTCTCTATGCGGCTACCGGCATAGCCCGGCTTGGCGAAGTTCAGGTGGTAGGTTCCCGGGGGAAGGTAAAGGGTGAAGGCGCCGTTGCTGTCGGTCACGGTTGCGGCGGGTAGCCCATCCACGGTTACCGTGCTTCCGCCTACTGGGCCCCGGCGTTGTTGTCCACCACCAGGCCGGTGAGGGTGCTGGTGCCGAAGACCACCGCGACCGAGGCCATCCCCTTGTTCCCCGCCGCATCATAGGCGTTGACCTGAAGGGTGCTGGCCCCCGGGTTCAGGGTGACTTGGAAGCTGAAGGAAACGCTACGCCCCGGGGTGATGGACACTCCCTGCTCCCGGCCCCCCGTTGAGCTGGTAGGTGATGCGGGTAACCCCCACGTTGTCCTGGGCCGTACCCTGAACGGTCACGCTGGGCGTGTTGAGGGTCTGCCGGTCCACGGGCTGGGTGAGTACGACGGTGGGTTTGGTGGTGTCGGAAGGTGCCTGGCCGCAGGCGGCCAAGACCACCCCTAAAGCCGCCATAAGCCACTGCCAGCGCTTCATGTCCCACCTCCTCTGGCGCTCCTGTGCTGGAGCCCGGGAAGGGTGCTCCTAAAGCCTACACTGCCTTTTTTTCATAAGCGCTACCTCCTCACTTTCTTTTCGGCCAAATTCTATCTTGGACCTCTGGCCTGTCAAGGGGGCAGGGTTGTATACTTATGCACGCCCCTTCGGGGGTAGACTGGGAGGGACATGAAGATCGTCTTGGCCTACTCCGGCGGACTGGACACCAGCATCATCCTCAAGTGGCTCAAGGAGACCTATGGGGCCGAGGTCATCGCCTTCACCGCGGACATCGGCCAGGGGGAGGAGGTGGAGGAGGCCCGGGAAAAGGCCCTGAGAACCGGGGCCTCCAAGGCCATCGCTTTGGACCTCAAGGAGGAGTTCGTCCGGGACTTCGTCTTCCCCATGATGCGGGCGGGGGCGGTGTATGAGGGCTACTACCTCCTCGGCACCGCCATCGCCAGGCCTTTAATCGCCAAGCACCTGGTGCGGATCGCCGAGGAGGAGGGAGCGGAGGCCATCGCCCACGGGGCCACGGGGAAGGGGAACGACCAGGTGCGCTTTGAGCTCACCGCCTACGCCCTGAAGCCCGACATCCAGGTGATCGCCCCCTGGCGGGAGTGGCGCTTCCAGGGCCGAAAGGAGATGATCGCCTACGCCGAGGCCCACGGCATCCCCGTGCCCGTGACCCAGGAGAAGCCCTACTCCATGGACGCCAACCTCCTGCATATTTCCTACGAGGGGGGGGTCCTGGAGGACCCCTGGGCCGAGCCCCCTGAGGGGATGTTCCGCATGACCCAAGACCCCGAGGAGGCCCCCGACGCTCCGGAGTACGTGGAGGTGGAGTTTCATGAGGGCGACCCCCTGGCGGTGAACGGGAAGAGGCTTTCCCCGGCGGCCCTCCTGCAAGAACTCAACGGGATCGGGGGGCGGCACGGGGTGGGCCGGGTGGACCTGGTGGAGAACCGCTTCGTGGGCATGAAGTCCCGGGGAGTCTACGAGACCCCGGGGGGGACGATCCTCTACCACGCCAGGCGGGCGGTGGAAAGCCTCACCCTGGACCGCGAGGTCCTACACCAAAGGGACCTGCTCTCCCCCAAGTACGCCGAGCTCGTCTACTACGGCTTCTGGTACGCCCCGGAGAGGGAGGCTCTCCAGGCCTACTTTGACCACGTGGCGAAGGCGGTGACCGGGGTGGCCCGGCTCAAGCTCTACAAGGGCAACGTCTACGTGGTGGGGAGGAAGGCCGAGAAAAGCCTTTACCTCAAGGACCTGGTCTCCTTTGACGAGGCGGGGGGTTACGACCAGAAGGACGCCGAGGGCTTCATCAAGATCCAGGCCCTGCGCCTTCGGGTGAGGGCCTTGGCGGAGAGGAAGGGCCATGGCGCATAGGACCTGGGGCGGGCGCTTTGGGGAGGGGCCTGATGCCCTCGCGGCCCGGTTCAACGCCTCCCTTCCTTTGACCGGGCCTTTGGCGGGAGGACCTCTGGCAGAACCGGGTCCACGCCCGGATGCTTAAGGAGGTGGGCCTTCTCACCGAGGAGGAGCTAGAGGCCATCCTCCGGGGCCTGGACCGGATAGAGGAGGAGATAGAGGCGGGCACTTTCCCCTGGCGGGAGGAGCTTGAGGACGTGCACATGAACCTCGAGGCCCGCCTCACGGAGCTCACCGGCCCCCGGGGGCAAGCTCCACACCGCCCGTAGCCGCAACGACCAGGTGGCCACCGACTTGAGGCTCTTCCTCCGGGGGGCCATAGACGAGCTCCTGACCCTTCTCCTTGAGCTCCGGCGGGTCCTGGTGCGGGAGGCGGAGAAGCACCTGGACCCCCTCACGTCCTCCCCGGCTACACCCACCTGCAACGGGCCCAGCCCGTCCTCCTCGCCCACTGGTTCCTGGCCTACTACGAGATGCTGGGGCGGGATGGGGGAAGGCTGAGGGACGCCAGGGAGCGCCTCAACGAAAGCCCCTTGGGGGCGGCGGCCCTGGCGGGGACGGGCTTTCCCATAGACCGCCACTTCACCGCAAGGGAGCTTGGCTTCCGGGCCCCCATGCGGAACTCCCTGGATGCGGTGGCCTCGAGGGACTTCGCCCTGGAGGTCCTCTCCGCCCTAAACATCGGCATGCTCCACCTCTCCCGCCTCGCCGAGGAGCTCATCCTCTTTAGCACCGAGGAGTTCGGCTTCGTGGAGATCCCCGACGCCTTCGCCACCGGGTCTTCCATCATGCCCCAGAAGAAGAACCCGGATATCCTGGAGCTCGTCCGGGCCAAGGCGGGGAGGGTCCTGGGGGCCCTGGTGGGGCTTTCCACCGTGGTGAAGGGCCTCCCCCTCGCCTACAACAAGGACCTCCAGGAGGACAAGGAGCCCCTCCTGGACGCCCTGGCCACCTACCGGGATAGCCTCAGGCTCCTTTCCGCCCTGCTCCCGGGGCTTAAGTGGAAGCGGGAGAGGATGTGGCGGGCGGCGGAGGGGGGCTTTGCCCTAGCCACGGAGCTCGCGGACTACCTGGCGGAGAAGGGCCTTCCCTTCCGGGAGGCCCACCACGTGGTGGGGAGGCTGGGTGAGAAGGCTTGTGGAGGAGGGGCGGGCCCTGAAGGACCTCACCCTGGAGGAGCTAAGGGCCCACCACCCCCTCTTCGCCGAGGACGCCCTCCCCCTCCTCCGGCTGGAGACCGCCCTCCACCGCCGCCGCTCCTACGGGGGGACGGCCCCCATGGCGGTGCGGGAGAGGCTAGAGGAGGCCAAGAAGGAGGTGGGCCTTGATTGAGGCGGGCCTTCCCCTGGCCACGGTGGCCCTGCCGGAGGTGCGGCGCCAGGCGGGGGTGGAGCTGAGGAGGGCCAGGCTGGGCGACGTGGACGCCATCTACTGGCTCATCCGCTACTGGGCGGAAAAGGGCCTGATGCTGGTGCGGAGCCACAGCCACCTCTACGAGAACATCCGGGACTTCCTGGTCCTCGAGGACGAGGACGGCCACATCGTGGGCACCGTGCCCTGCACGTCCTCTGGCGGGACCTGGCCGAGATCCGGGGCCTTGCCGTGCACCCCGGGCGCCAGGGGCAGGGCCTCGGGCGCTGGCTGGTCCTGGGGGCGGAGAGGGAGGCCCGGGACCTGGGGCTTCCCCGGGTCTTCGCCTGGACCTCCAGGTGAACTTCTTCCGGGGCCTAGGCTACCGGGTGACCACGCGGGAAGCCCTCCCTCCCAAGGTGTGGAGCGAGTGCAACGCCTGCCCCTTCTACGAGAACTGCCGGGAGATCGCGGTCATCAAGGAGTTTTCCCTGGGGGGCTAGAATGGACGGGATGGGCACCCTAACCCGCTACCTGGAGGAGGAATGGCCGGAGTGAAGGAGCGCGCCGTTTTGGTCTTGGAGGACGGCACCGTCTACCACGGCTACGCCTTCGGCGCCCGGGGGAAGACGGTGGGGGAGGTGGTCTTCAACACCGCCCAGACCGGCTACCAGGAGATCATGACCGACCCCAGCTACCACGGCCAGATCGTGGTCATGACTTACCCCCACCAGGCAACTACGGGGTGAACGTCTACGACATGCAGTCCAACCGCCCCTGGGTGAGGGGCTTCGTGGCCAAGGAGTTCAGCCGCGTGGCCTCCAACCCCCGGGCCCAGCAGACGCTGGGAGAGTTCATGGGGTTCTACGGGGTGGTGGGGATTGAGGGCATAGACACCAGGGCCTGGTGCGGAAGATCCGGGAAGGGGGGGTTTTAAAGGGGGTCATCGCCCACGCGGGCCTATTTGGCGCCCCCGACCACGCCTTCACCCAGGAGGAGCTTGCGGCCTTGCGCCAGGAGGCCAAGAGCTGGACGGACATTGACGGCCGGGACATGACCCCAGAGGTCTCCACCCCCTTGCCCTACGCCTGGCCCACCTTAAAGAGCGGGCGGCGCATCGTGGTCATGGACTTCGGCATCAAGCACGCCATCGTGGAGAACCTGGCCGCCCTCGGCTTTGAGATCCTGGTGGTCCCCGGGAAGACCCCGGCCCACCAGATCATGGCCTTAGAGCCCCACGGCCTCCTCATCTCCAACGGCCCCGGCGACCCCACCATGCCCCGCTACGCCCACGAGACCATCTGGAAGCTCATGGGGCTTCTGCCCACCTTCGGCATCTGCCTGGGACACCAGCTTTTGGCCTTGGCGGCGGGTGGGCGGACCTTCAAGATGAAGTTCGGCCACCGGGGGGCGAACCACCCGGTGAAGAACCTGCAGACGGGGAAGGTGGAGATCACCAGCCAGAACCACGGCTACGCCGTGGACATAGACTCCCTCAAGGAGTTCCGCCCCACCCACGTCAACCTCAACGACGGCACCCTGGAGGGCATGGCCCACGCCCGCTACCCCGTCTTCTCCGTCCAGTACCACCCCGAGGCCGCCCCCGGGCCCCACGATGCCCTCTACCTCTTCCGCCGCTTCCTGGAGGAGGTGGAGGCCTTCCACGGGGCCACGGGGCTTCCCGTGGAAAAGCAGCGGCCGGACCAGCACGGGATTTAGTAGTCCATCCCCTGGATGTTCCCCTCCTCGTCCACGTCAATGCCCAGGGCCTGGGGCACCTTGGGCAGGCCGGGGAGGGTTTCAATCCCGCCCATGTAGACCACCACGAAGCCCGCCCCCAAGCGGCACCGGAGGTCCGTGACCCGCACGGTGAAGCCCTGGGGGCGGCCCCGGAGCTTGGGGTTGTCGGAGAGGGAGGTGGCCGCCTTGGCCATCACCACGGGTAGGCCCTCGCACCCCTCCTTCTTGGCCGCCTTCAGGGCCTTTTGGCCTCCTCGCTCCACTCCACGCCGGAGGCTCCGTAGACCTGGGGTGGCGATGGCGGCCACCTTTTCCTCCAGGGGCGCCTCGAGGGGGTAGAGGGGCCGGTAGGCGTGGGGCAGGGCCAGGGCCTCCAGGACCCTCTCGGCGAGGGCCATCCCCCCCTCCCCTCCCCTGGCGTAGACCTCGCTTAGGGCGAAGGGGAGGCCCCTTTCCTCGGCGAAGGCCCGCACCAGGGCGATCTCCTCCGGGGTATCGCTGGGGAAGCGGTTGAGGGCCACCACGGGCGTGTAGCCGAAAAGCCGGACGTTTTCCGCATGCTTTTCCAGGTTGGCCAGGCCCCGCCGCACCGCCTCGAGGTCCGGCATCTCGTAGGCGTCCTGCCCCCCGTGGTAGCGGAGGGCCCTTATGGTGGCCACCAGGACCACCGCCTCGGGCACGAGGCCCGTGGTCCGGGCCACCACGTTCATGAACTTCTCCATCCCCAGGTCCGTGGCGAAGCCCGCCTCCTGCACCACGTAGTCCGCAAGACCCAGGGCGAAAAGGCTCGCCCTCAGGGAGTTGGTGCCGTGGGCGATGTTGCCGAAGGGCCCCATGTGGACGAAGGCCGGGTTGCCCTCGGCGGTCTGCACCAGGTTGGGGAGGAAGGCCTGCCGCAGGAGGGCGGCCATGGCTCCTACCGCCATGAGGTCCTTGGCGTAGACCGGCTTGCCTCGTAGGTGAAGCCCACCCGCATCCGCCCCAGGCGCTCCTTCAGGTCCCGGAAGTCCCGGGCCAGGCTCATGAGGCCATCACCTCGCTGGCCACGGTGAGCTCAAAGCCCCCTTCCCGGGGCACCCCGTGGGCCTTGCCCCCCAGGCCCAGGACGATGTGCCTTAGGGCGCGGTCGTTCATGTCTATGGCCCGCTTGAGCTCTATGCGCCTGGGGTCAATCCCCAGGGCGTTCCCTTGGTGCAGGTGGTTGTCCAGGAGGGCGTTTAGAAGGTTCACGGCGCTGGTTACGGCGTGGAAGTCCCCGGTGAAGTGGAGGTTGATCTCGTGCCGGGGCTCCACACGGGCCCTTCCGCCCCCCGTGGCCCCCCCTTTAACCCCGAAGACGGGGCCTAAGGAGGCTCCCGCAGGGCCAGGGCCGCCCGCTTCCCCAGGCGCCACAGGGCGTCCACCAGGCCGATGGCGTGGTGGTCTTGCCCTCGCCCGCCGGGGTGGGGGTGATGGCGGTGACCAGGATGAGCCGCCCCCTGGCCTTCGGGGGCTCTCCCAGGACCTTGGCCATGTGGGGGCCGTAGGGGTAAAGCCTCTCCCGGCTTAAGCCCAGTTTGGCCGCCACTTCCTCTATGGGCAGTAGGGTGTCCTTAACGATCACGGTAAGCTTACCCCACCCCCTAGGGAGAGAAGTCCCGGTTGCCCCGGAGAGGAGGAGGACGAGGTCCTGGGGAGCCCCTTGCCGTGCTCCAGAAGGGCGGCCAAGGGCAGGGCCCCGGTGGGCTCCACCACCTGCTTGGTGCGGGTGAAGAGGAGGCGCTCGGCCTCGAGGATGGCCTCCTCGCTCACCGTGAGGATTCCGTCCACCCTCTCCCGCAGGATGGGAAAGGTGTGCTGCCCCAGGCCCAAGGTCCTCACCCCATCGGCCCGGGTCTTGGGGGCTTCGGGAAGCCGCACGATCCTCCCCGCTTCCAGGCTCCTTTTGGCGTCGTCCGCAGCTCCGGCTCCACGCCGTAAACCAGGGTCCTGGGGGAGAGGGCCTTCACCGGCCGTGGCCCACCCCCGGCCA
>BBBL01000052.1 GCA_001311545.1 Thermus kawarayensis JCM 12314
CTGGAGGGCCAGGGGAGGTTCCGCCTCCTCGAGGGCCTGGAGAAGCTCCTCCTCCGGGGGTTCGGGGGCGAGGAGGTCTTCCTCCACGCCTCCAGGGAGGCCGGGGCTTCCTCGGCGGGCTCCTCGGCGAGGAGGAGGGCTTCCTCCTCGAGGTCCAGGTCCACCTCGGGGAAGTCCAGGTCCAGCTCCTCCTCTGCCACCTCCTCCACCTGGAGGGTAGGGGTCTTGGGAGCCTCGGGGATGAGGTCGGCCAGGTCTACCCCTTCCTTCCCCAAGGCCTCCTGGGCCCGTTTAAGCTCCTCCTCCGGGGGCAGGGGCGGGGGGGCCTCCGGCATGGGCGGAAGGTCCACCTCCCCGGCCATCAGCTTGGCCAGAAAGGCCAGGACATCCCGCTCCACGATGGTCCCGTCGGGGCCCGTGCCTTGGAGCTGCCGCCAGTCTATGCCGTTTTCCTCGGCGAGGCGCCGGGCCAAAGGCGTGATCCTGGGTTCTGCCATCTTGCCCCTATGATAACAGGGTGGAAGCGCGCTTCGCCGAGCTTTTGGCCGAGTACTGCCTGGAGGCCGGTCCCGGGGAGACCGTCTTGGTGGAAGCGGAAACCCCGGCCCTTCCCCTCTTGCCCCACCTCAAGCGGGCCCTCCTGCGGCGAGGGGCTTACCCCTTCTTCCGCCTGAGCTACCCCGCGGAGGGGCGGGATTTTCTCCTTTATGGCGGGCGGTGGTTAGAGGAAATCCCCGAGGCGGAGTGGGCCCTTTACCAGCGGGCGGACAAGTTCTTGCGCATCCTCTCCGCCGAGAACCCCCTGGAGGCGGCCTCCTTAGACCCTGCCCTCGCCCTGCGCCACCAGAAGGCTGGTGGCCCTTGCAGGAGGTAAGGCTTAAGAAGCGCTGGGCCCTCACCCTCTACCCCACGGTGGCTACGCCGTGGGGGCGGGGATGGGCACCGGGGAGTTCCGGGCCTACCTGGAAAGGGCGCTCTTCCTGGACCGGGAGGACCCCGTGGCCGCTTGGCGGGAGCTTTCCCGTTTCCAGGAGAGGCTTATCGCCAGGCTTTCCTCGGGGAGGGAGCTTCGCCTCCAGGCCCCGGGCACCGACCTCACGCTTTCGGTGGCGGGCCGCACCTGGGTGAACTCCGACGGGCGGCGCAACATGCCCTCGGGGGAGGTCTTCACCGGGCCCTTGGAGGATTCCGCCGAGGGGGAGGTGCGCTTCAACCTCCCGGCCTTCGTGGGGGGCAGGAGGGTGGAGGGGATCCACCTGCGCTTTTCCCGGGGGGAGGTGGTGGAGGCCAGGGCGGAGGTGGGGGAGGGTTACCTGAGGGAGGCCCTTTCCACCGATCCCGGGGCGAGGCGGCTTGGCGAGGTGGGCCTCGGCACCAACTTCGCCCTGGACCGCCCTACGGGCCTCGTCCTGCTAGACGAGAAGATGGGGGCACGGTTCACCTGGCCCTGGGCCGGAGCTACCCGGAAACGGGGGGAAAGAACCAGAGCGCCCTCCACTGGGACCTGGTCCTCTCCCTGAGGGAAGGGAGGCTTCTTCTGGACGGGGAGCCCCTTCTCGTGGGGGGACGCTTCCTCTAAGTACCCACCGCGCTTTCGCCACGGTGGGGGCCCCCAGAAAGCCTCCCCATAGCCCCGGCTTGGGCGTCCCATGGCCAAAGTGCGGGCACTTAGAGGTCCTTTCGCCCGAAGACCAGGCCCCCAGGAAGGCGAAGCCCAGGGTGTAGATGAGGAGGAGGGAAAGGCCGAGCCCCGCCGCCTCCGGCCTCAGGTACAGGTCTAGATAGGTGGTGAGGAGGAAGGGGGTGAGGGCGGGGAAGGCCACCAGAAGGCGCATGAGGAGAAGGGTGGCCACGGCGGCCAGGGCGCTCGCCGTGGTGGAGAGGAAGAGGGTGCCGTAGAGAAGGGCCAGGGAGGCGAGGGGCAAGAGCACCGCCCCCGCCAGGAGGTGGGCCCGGAGGAGCTCCAGGAGGGCCTCCTTCGGGGTGAGGAGGCCTACCCCGGCGAACCCCCCTTCTCCCAGGCCCGTGCCCCCGTAGAAGGCCCCTAGGCCGTGGGGCAGGCCCGCCAAAAGCCCCCCCAGAAAACTCGCCGAGAGGAGGACGAAGGGGTAGAGAAGGGCGGAGAGGAGCTTGGCCAGGAGGAGGCTGGTCCGGGGCAAGGGGCGGAGGAGGAGGCTTTTGAGGGTGCCCTGGGCCACCTCGCTGCCCAGGGACTCGCTGGCCGCCATCACCACCAGGAAGGGAAAGAGGAACTCCATCCCGGCCATCAGGCTCAAGGAGACCACCTGCCACCCCGAGGCCAGGACCAGGCCGTAGACCTCCTTAAGCCCGGGGGCCAGGGCCCAGAGGAAGGGAAGGAGGAAGGCGGAAAGAAGGCCGAGCCCCACCGAGCGGAGGCGGAAGAGCTTGAAGACCTCAAAGAGGAAGAGCCTAAGCATGTTTCACCCTGTCCTGGTAGTAGCTTAGAAGGTCAAAGCGGTGGGGCGCGAGGGCCTCCACCCGGTATCCCTCCCGGAGAAGGGCTCTAAGAACCGCCTCCCTATCCCCCTCAAAGAGGATGGCCCCGCCCTGGAGCCTGGCCCAGGCCACCTGGGGCAGGGTCTTGAGGAGGGCGAGGGCGCCTTCTGGGGGGTGGGCCTCGAGGCGGTAGGCCTCCCTTCCGGAAAGGGCCACCTCGTCCAGAAGCCTACCCCCGCCCAGGATGCCCACCTTGTGGGCGTAGCGGGCAACCTCGGGGAGGTGGTGGGTGGAGAGGAGCACCGCTACCCCTTCCTGGGAGAGTTCCCGGAGGAGGCCGTGCACCAGCTCCACCCCCTCGGGGTCCAGGCCCGAGGTGGGCTCGTCCAGCACCAGGACCTTGGGCCGGGGGAGGATGGCCGCCGCCAGGCCCAGGCGTTGCCTCTGCCCCAGGGAGTAGCTGCCCACCTTTTGGTCGGCCACGGCCAGCAGCTTGAGCCGGGCCAGGACCTCGGCGATGCGGGCCTCCTCCCGCACCCCGGCGAGGTAGGCGTGGAGGCGCAAGTTCTCCCGCCCCGTAAGGTAGGGGTAGAAGGCGGCCGGAGCCTCCACCACCGCCCCCAGGTGGCGCCGGGCGGCGGGCGTTTTGTGCACGTCCTCTCCCAGGAGGAGGGCCCGCCCTTCCGTGGGGAAGGCCAGCCCCGTGACCAGGCGGATGAGGGTGGTCTTGCCGCTCCCGTTGGGGCCCGCCAGGGCGTAGACCTCCCCCGGCCGCACGGAAAGGCTGATCCCGGAAAGGATGGGCTTCCGCCCGTAGCGCTTGCCCAGGCCCTCTAGCCTTAAGGCTTCCATGGATGCTATACTACCCAAGCCCCCGGTCCAGCGCGGCGGTCCGGGCGTGAACCGGGTCAGGTCCGGAAGGAAGCAGCCCTAAGCGCTCCGGGTCGGGCGCCGCTGGGTAGCCGGGGGCGCTTTATCCACAGGGTTATCCACAGGGTCTTTCTCGCCTTCTTCACGGGCCTTGGTTGAAAAAGTGCCTTCTGAACGGGGTTTACTCCCCGGGTCTTGGGGCTTCCGCCGTGCGCACCACCCCCTTTTCCACAAGGCCCCGCACCTCCTCCGGGGTGTAACCCGCTTCTAGGAGCACTTCCTCCGTGTGCGCTCCCAAAAGGGGCGGGGGCAGGGTGGGCCCTGCGGGGGTTCTGGAGAGGAAGCGCAAGGGGTTGGCCAGGGTGGGAAGGGACCCAAAAGGGGGTGGGAAAGGGTCCAGACCGCCCCCCGGGCCTCGGCCTGGGGGTCCTGGAAGGCCTCGGCCAGATCGTTCACCGGGGCGGCGGGGACCCTGCTTCCCTGAGCCTCGCCAGCCAGTAGGGCCCTGTCCCGGGTGCGGAGCACCTGGGATAGGGCCTCCACCACCTCCTCTCGGTGTTCCACGCGCTCAGCGTTTTGGGGAAAGCGCAGGGCGAGCTCGGGAAGCCCCAACACCCGGCAGAGCCTCTGGAACTGCTCATCGTTCCCCACCGCCAGGATGAGCCAGCCGTCCCCCGCGGGGAAGGCCCCGTAGGGAACGATCTGGGCGTGGGCGTTCCCCAGCCTTTTAGGGGGTTTGCCGGTGAGGAGGTAGCTTTCCCCCAGGTTGGCCAGGGCGAAGAGGCCCACGTCAAAGAGGGAGAGGTCTATGTGCTGGCCCTCCCCGCTCCGCTCCCGCTCCAGAAGGGCGGCGAGCACGGCCGAAGCCCCATCATCCCCGTCATCACGTCAATCCAGGCCACGCCCACCTTCATGGGGGGCCCCTCGGGCTCTCCGGTGACGGACATGATGCCGGTGTAGCCCTGGAGGGCGGCGTCGTAGCCCGGTTCCCTTGCCCTCGGCCCGGTGTGGCCGAAGCCGGTGATGGAGAGGTAGACGAGGCGGGGGTTCAGGACCCTTAGACGCTCGTAGCCTAAGCCGTAGCGCTCCAGGTCTCCCGTCTTGAAGTTCTCCACCAGGACATCCGCCTTCTGGGCCAGGCGCCTCAGGGCTTCCTGGCCTTCCTTGGCCTTCAGGTCCAGGGCCAGGCTCCGCTTGCCCCGGTTCACGGAGAGGAAGTAGGCGCTTTCCCCCTGCACGAAAGGGGGGCCCCAGCCCCGGGTCTCGTCCCCCCAGGGGGGCTCCACCTTGACCACCTCGGCCCCCAGGTCCGCCAGGATCAGGGTGCAGAGGGGGCCGGCGAGAACCCGGGAAAGGTCCAGAACCCGGATGCCGGAAAGGGGCTTCATGAGGCATCTTACGCCGGTATAGTGGGGGTGTGGGCCGCGTTCTTCGGCACGCCCTTGTGCTTTTGGTGCTTCTTTACGTCCTTCTCCCCTTCCTCTGGATGGCCTACGCCGCCTTCATGCCCAAGGAGGCGGTGTACTCGGGGGAGCTTTTCTCCCGCCTGGGCTTCAGCCTGGAGAACGTGAGGGCCTTGGGGAAGGAGGGTTTTTGGGGAAGGCTTTTTTTTCTCCTTGGGGCTTTCCTCAGGGGTGGTGCTCCTCCAGCTCCTCACCGCCCTTCTCGCCGCCTACGCCTTAAGGGCCGGGCTTGGGCTTCTCCCCCTCTACCTGGTGCTCATGGCCGTCCCGGCGGAGCTCCTCTTGGTGCCCCTCTACGGCATCCTCAAGCGGCTTTCCCTCCTGGAGACCCCTTGGGCCCTGGTCCTGCCCTTTGCCGCCAGCCCCTTTGTCCTCTACCTGGTGTACCAGGCCATGCGGGGGGTGCCCGAGGAGCTTTTGGAGGCGGCCCGGCTGGATGGGGCGGGGCACCGGGTGCTCCTTTTCCGCATCCTCTTTCCCCTGGTGCGCCCCACCCTGGTGGCGGCGGGGGTTTTGGCCTTCGCCGCCCACTGGAACCTGGTCCTCTACCCCCGGGTGGTGGTCTCCGACCCCCGCTTCTGGACGGTCCAGACCTGGCTCACCGACCTCCAGCGCAAGTACCCCACGGACTGGGGGCTCCTCTCGGCGGCGGCCCTCCTCTCGGTGCTTCCCATCGCCCTTCTCTACCTCCTCTTTGAGAGGCGGGTGGTGGCCACCTTTGAGGAGGGGTTGAAGGGGTAATCTTGACCCCGCCCCTACCCCCCTTTACCCTGGTCTTTAAGGAGGATAACCATGCGCGCCCTGGTGGTGGGGTTGGTCCTCGGGCTTTCGGGGTGCGTTCCCGTGGCCATGCTACGGCCGCCGGAGCCGGCGCGGGGGACGGAGTGGTCCTTGGGGGGGACCCTTTCGGCCAACCCCTTTGGTGGCCGGTCGCCCGTCCTCCTTCTGCCCTACCTGGGCTACGCCCAAGGGGATGGGGTCTGGGAGTACAACCTCTCCCTCCAGTGGGGCCTTCGGGGAGGCGTGAAGCTGGGCCTGACCCCCGGGGTGGCCTGGATGCGGGCCTCACCCTCCCGCCCGTTTTGGGCGAGGGGGCGGACTGGAGCCAGGGGGTGCCCGTGGACCTGGACGGGGGGGTCATCCTGGGCGGGGGAGGGTACTACCTCTCGCCCAGGCTCCATCTCCTGGGGGTTCCGGGACAGGGGTGGGGTTTGGCCTACCAGCTTTCGGCGGGGGTGTACGGCGGGGAGTGGCTGGGAGAGATAGGCGCCCTCGGCGGGTTCGGGGGCACAGGGGTTCTCCTTAGCCTTTCCGCTGCCTGGCGTTTTGGAACCTCTCCCTTAGCGCCCTAAGCCGCTCCCGCACCCTCTCCTCCCATCCTTCCCCCAGGGCCTCAAAGAGGAGGAGGTCCTCGAGGCCCCGGGCAGGTACGGCTGGGCGAAGCTTCCCTCCTTGTCCTCGTGGTAGTAGGCGTAGCCTTTCCCGTGGCCCAGGGCGCGGGCGAGGCTTGTGGGGGCGTTCCTCAGGTTCGAGGGGACCTCGGCCTCGGGGTGGGCGGCCGCAGCCTCTTCCGCCCGCTTCCAGGCCGCGTAGAGGCTGTTGCTCTTCGGGGCCAGGGCCAGGTAGACCGCGGCCTCCACCAGGGCGAGCTCCCCTTCCGGGCTTCCCAGGGCCTCATAGGCCTCCTGGGCGGCCACGGCCAGGCGGAGGGCCAGGGGGTCGGCGAGGCCCACGTCCTCCACCGCCACCCGGATGAGCCTCCGGGCGAGGTACCGGGGGTCGGCCCCGCCCCGGATGAGCCTCGCCAGGTAGTAGAGGGCGGCGTCCACGTGGCTTCCACGCAGGGACTTGTGGAGGGCGGAGACCAGGTCGTAGAAGCGGTCCCCTTCCCGGTCCATGCCGAAGCGCTCCGCCCCCAGGGCCTCCCGCACGCTCTTTGGGTCCACCCGGCCGAAGCTTGCCGCAAGCTCCAGGGTGTTTAAGGCGAAACGGGCGTCCCCCTGGGCCGCGCTCGCGAGGAGCCTTAGGGCCTCCTCCTCGTAGGGCGTGCCGGGAAGCCCCCTGGGGTCCTCGAGGGCCCGCTTGAGGAGGGTGAAGAGATCGGCCTCGGTGAGGGGCCTCAAGGGAAAGAAGCGGAGGCGGGAGCGGAGGGCGGGGATGAGAACGAAGGCCGGGTTTTCCGCCGTGGCCCCGATGAGGGTGTGAAGGCCCGACTCCAGGTGGGGGAGGAGGGCGTCCTGCTGGGCCTTGTTGAAGCGGTGGATCTCGTCCAGGAAGAGCAGGAGGCCCCCCTTCGCCCTGGCCTCCTCCACCGCCTGGCGCACCTCCTTAAGCCCCGCCTCCACGGCGGAGAGTTTGAGGAAGGGCCTCCCCACCCCTTCGGCCAGGAGCCGGGCCAGGGTGGTCTTCCCCGTGCCCGGGGGGCCGAAGAGGACCATGGAGGAAAGCCGCTTCGCCTCCAGCATCCGCCTTAGAAGACCCTGGGGGCCGGTGAGGTGGGGCTGGCCCAGGACCTCGTCCAGGCTCTGTGGCCGGAGGCGTTCGGCCAGGGGCTCCACCCCTTCATGGTAAGGGGGCGTGTGGTAGGCTTGAGGGGAATGCGGGCGCTTTTTCTCTTGCCGTGGGGCCTGTTCCTTCTGGGCCTGGTCCCCTTGGTGGGGGTGGACCCCGTGGGGGAGGTGGGGCGGGGCCTGGGCCTCCTGATGGCCGCCCTTCTCGTGGCGGCGGTGGGAAGCCTGTATTCCCGCTTCCCCGTGGCCTTTCCCGTGCAGTTCTTCTTGGTTTTGGGCCTGGGGCTTCTCGCCTTCCAGCTTTCCCTAGAAAGCGCCCTTTTCCTCACCGGTCTCCGGGCCCTGGGTACGCCGCCTTGGGAGGGGTGCTGGGGGCGGTGGCCCTGGGGGTGGCCTTCCTTCTGGGCACGGGGCAGCAGGCCCCCCTTCTCCCTCCCCTGCCGGGGGTGGGACGCGGGAGGACCTCCTGCGCCTGGCGGGGGCCCTGGAGGGCCTGGCCCTGAGGCGGCCCCTGGTCCTGGTCTACCTCGCCACCCCGGTGGCCCCGGAGGGCCTGGAAAAGGAGCTTCGCCGGGGGGACCTGGCCTTCGCCCTCCCCGGGGGGTACCTTTTGGTCCTCCAGGCGGGCCGCCCCGAGGATGCCTTGGGGCTTCTTAAACGCCTGAAGGAGCGCTTCCCCCTCTCCGCCTACGCCGTGGAGCGCTGGCAGGGGGGAAGCCTGGAGAGGGTGCTGGCCCGCCTCGAGGCCGAGGCCCTCTTGCAGTCCCGAGCCCCTTAAGCCGGTGGGGGCTTGAGCCCGGTGTACCCTCCATGGGGTTACACCGCTTCCCGGTGTACGGGAAGCCCCCTTACCTTGACCCCTCCTGCCCTCCCGGGCCCTACCCTTAGCCTTAGGAGGTCCACCATGGAACAGGCCAAGGAGATCAGCCAGGCGTGGCAGGAAGCCCTGGAAACCTACGGGGAGCGGGAAGAGGAGTAAGGCCCACCCTTCTGGTCCCCGCCGTGGCCAGACCCGCGGCGGGGTCTTGGCTTTCCCGGCGGGCTTCCCCTTGGGCGTGGCCTTGCCGTGGTCCACGTGGGCGCACCGGTCCCCCAAAGGCCCTAG
>BBBL01000053.1 GCA_001311545.1 Thermus kawarayensis JCM 12314
GGGCCCTGGCCGTGCCGGAGGAGGAGGACCTGGAGGCCCACGCCGCCTGGCCCGGGCAGAACGCCCCGGCCCTGGAAGCCTGGATTGTGGAGCGCCTGGCCTTCCTGGAGGAGGGCTGGCCGGAGGCGAGGGAGGTGGAGCTTCTGGGAGTCTGGGCCGGGGACCCGCCCCGGCTTGAGCCCATCGCCCGGGCCCGGGTGAAGGTCAAGGAGTCCAGGGAGGTAGGCCATGCCTGAGCGTGCGCGAGTTTCGGGAAGTGCCGTCCTGGACGGGAGAGAGAATGCGCACGCACTCTGTGCCGTCCAGGACGGCACTCCTCTCCCATGCGTGCGCGGCCATGCGCATAGCGTGCGCGAGGGTTTGTGCCGTCCCGGAGGGCGTTTTCCCGCATTCCGGGAGGGAACGCGCACGCGGTTTCGGGAAGATAGAGAGGCGCGAACCTCCAGGGAGGTGGCCCATGCACCCCGCTGACGCCCTGGCCCGGTACTTCTGGGAGCAGGGGCTGGACGTGTTCACGGACCCCCTGGAACCTCCCGGCCACCTGGTGGTGCGGGACGGGGGATATACCCGCGCCTTCTCCCCGCACGAGATTGAGGCCCTGGCCGCCTTCCTCCTGGGCCTCGGACTCATGGACGGGAAGGGCCGGCCCCTGAAGGCAAGTCCTCCGGGGGTGGAGGAGGAGAAAGCATGACCCCGAGGGAAGTCCTGCCACACGAGGAGGGTGCGGCACCGCCGGAAGTCCCGTACCCCGAGGTGCGGCCCGAAGACCCTTCCCCCTTCACGCCGTGAGCAGATGGGTGGTGTCCGTGTGGCCGTGGTGCCGTTTCGCGGGCATCACGGCCAGGATGTGGCCCTACCTCGGGGGACGCTTCCTGAGGGAAGCCGTGGACCTGGGCCCCCTCGGGGTGGTGTGGGTTGACCCGCCCAAGACCCTCTGGGCGTGGCAACCCCGGGGGGTGAGGGATAGGGAGGTGAGGGGAATGCCCACACGCAAGAGAACTCTCGGAGATTTAGACGGGGCCACGAGGTTGGTGTGGAAAGGGCTAAAGCGGGCCGCCCAGCTTCTGGACCACCCTGACCCCCAGGTGGCCTTACGGGCCGCCCACGCCGTCTTCCAGGGAGCCACGCTTACGCCAAGCTCCAGGAGGTGCGGGACCTGAAGGATAGGGTGGAAGCGCTGGAAGCCAGGGTGATTGAACTCAGGAGGGCGATATGAGGAGCGTCTTGAGGAAGGTGGAGCGGCTGGTGTGGGAGCGGATGGCCCGGGAAATCCCCCTGGTCCTGGTAGTCTACGATGGGCAGGCCTGGCGCCCCCCGGAGGAGGAGGTGCGCCAGGCCGTGGAGGAGGCCAGGAGGTTAGGGAGCGAGTGGCGGTCCTTTACGCCCCCGAGCCCGGGGAGGCTTCTCACCAAAGTTAAGTCTATAGCGCTAGAGTCCGATGAGTGTTCCTCCGAAGAACCGGCGGACATCGTGTCCGCTGGTTCTTCATCACCAGACTCAACTTTGATGAGAGAACCCACCGTTGCCGCACCCCGTTCTTGGCCGGGGTAGCCTTTCCTGGAAAACGGCACGGGCTAGAAAGACCCAGAACCTTCCCCACACGAGGGGAGGAGCCTTCCCCCTAGCGCGTGGGGGAAGATGGCGCAAACTTTCGCCTGGAAAAACCTGGTGGGTTGCCCCAGGCTACTCCCCCTTCCCGTCAACGGCTGACGGGTTACCCGGGCCGCGAGGCACCCCCATCTTCGCGAAACCAAACTTTCGCGAACTAGGATGTTGCCCCTGTTGGTGTGGTAAAATGCCGCCATGCCGCGAGGTGAGAACCTGAGGGCCATCCCCCCCGAGGAGCGGGCAAGGCGGCTTGGGGTTGCCCCTCTGCTTCCGGGTGAGGCGGGGCGGCAAGTCTACGTGAGGGCCCCCAAGGCGGTGTTGGACGCCTTTCTGGCCCTCACGGCAGGGGAGCGGGGTGATGTGGTAAGGCTGGGCCTCGAGGCCCTTAGGAGGGGGCATGCCGAAGAAGAGGGGAAATAGCGAGGGCACCATCTTTTTCCACAAGAGGAAGGGGTTGTGGTGCGGGCAGATAAGCGTGGGCCGGGGAAGCGATGGGCGGCTGAAACGCACCACCATCTACGGGAAGACGCGGCAGGAGGTGGCAGAGAGGCTGGCCGAAGTAGCGGCCCAGGCCGCCAAGGGCATGTTCCCCATCCTGAGGCGATTACCTCCGGGAGTGGGCGGAACGGTGGCTAGACCGCAAGAGCAAGGAGGTGCGGCCCAAGACTGCCCTGCTTACCGCCAAGACCTGGCCCGCTTCCTGGAGGAGGTGGGGGGAATCCGCCTGCAAGCCCTCCGCCCCCACCACATCCGCACCGCCCTTGACCGTATGGCGGCCAAAGGAGCTTCGCCCCGGGCGTTGCGGATGGCCCTGACCCTAGCCCGGGCGGTGCTGGAAGACGCAATGCGTATGGACCTGGTGCCCCGCAACGTGGCCCGGGCGGTGGACTTGCGCACCCCCCCGAAGCCCCCTGCCTTTCGCGTCCTTAACCCGGAGGAGGTGGAGCGGCTGGTGGAAGCCGCAAGGCCAGAACGGCTTTTCCCCGCCATCTACCTCGCCCTGAGCACGGGGTTGCGGCGGGGGGAGCTTTGCGGGCTACGGTGGGGACACGTGGACCTCGAGGCCTGGACCCTCCGGGTGGAAGAAAACCGCATCACCCTGAGGGGCAAGGCCGTGGCCTCCCTCCCCAAGACCCCCCGGGCGGCCAGGGTCATCACCCTGTCTAGCGATGCCGTGAGCGTCCTCCAGGAGTGGCGGGCCAGGCAGGAGGAGGAGCGGGCCCACGCCGGGGCCGCGTGGGAGGACACCGGGCACGTCTTCACGGACCCCCTGGGCCGTCCCATCCACCCCGACACCCTCAACCACACCTTGAGAAGGGTCTGCGATAGGGCCGGGTTGCCCCGGCTCAGGGTCCATGACCTTCGGCACATCCACGCAACCCTCATGCTCAGGAGGGGCGTCCCGGTGGAGGTGGTGGCCGAAAGACTCGGGCACGCCACCCCCGCCTTCACCCTAGCCCAGTACCGCCACGTGCTACCCGACGAGCACCGGACCTGGGCCCTCAACTTATCGGAACTTCTCTCGGGAACTTCCCGGGCGAGGGCGTAGCCCCTTCCCGGGTTGCAGTACGGTTGCAGTACCAAGCACCCCCCGGCCACGCTACCGGGGGGTGAAGCATTGTGTCCTGGAGCTGGTGGGCCGTGCAGGATTCGAACCTGCGACCTACCGATTAAAAGTCGGTTGCTCTGCCAGCTGAGCTAACGGCCCAAAGCCTTCCCGATTATAGGGGGCTAAGAGGCCTTGCGCAAGCTTTCCATGATGAAAAGCCCCAAGGCTTCCTCCCTCACCCGCCGCCTTAGGGCCTCCAGGTCAAAAGGCCGCGGCGTCAGGGCCTCGAGGGCCCGCTTGAAGAGGGGCGCCTCCTCCAGAAGGGCGAAAAAACCGGGGTCGGCCCAAGGGGGCACCCAGGCCCCGCTCCGGCAGAGGAAGACCCGGTGGAACTCCCCCTCCACCCTCCCCCCGGGGTCCACCACCCGGGGCCACGGGCACCTTTGGCTCGGGCTCCGAGGAGGGGTCCCCGCCAGGGGGGGTAGTAGACCCGAAGCCTCGCCCCCAGGCGGTGGTAGAAGACCATCCAGTCGTCGCAGGCGGGCTCCTCCCCCAGGGGGCGGTAGCCCGCGTCGTGGTGGGCGTCAAAGAGGACCACCTCCTCCACCCCCCGGCGCACCTCGGGGTGGAAGGCAAGGGCGTTGCTTTCGGCGTAGTAGAGCACCGCCCCCGGGGCAAAGGCGAAGCGCCCCCAAAACCCCTGCCAGCCCCGGGCCTCGGGCAGGGGAAGCCCCCGGAGGAGGAAGGCCAAGGCCCGCTCCTCCCAGGCCTCCAGGAGGTAATAGGGGGTCTCAAAGTGGGCCCAGGCGAAAAGGGGGGCCAGGGGGTCCCCAGGATCTTGGGGCACGGGGAAGAAGTAGTCAAAGTCCACCACCAAAAGCCGCATCCCCTATTCCTCCATAGCAAAGGCCCCCGCCCGCGGGCGAGGGCCTTGGGCAAGAAGGGCTACCAGATGTAGAAGATGGTAACGATGAAAAGCCAGACGGCGTCCACCAGGTGCCAGTACATGCTGGCGGCCTCGAGGGTGCCGTGGTGGTGCAGGGTGATCTTGCCCCTGAGGGCCTGGAGGTAGGCGAGAACGAGGCCGAAGCCCCCGATCACCACGTGCAGGCCGTGGAGGCCCACGATGGTGAAGAAGGCCGCCGTCCAGAGGTTCTCCTGCCAGCTGGAGTGGTGGTGGAACTGGTAGAACTCCCAGGCCTGGAAGAGGAAGAAGAGCGTCCCCAGGAGGATGGTGACGAGGAGGCCGAAGCGGAAGGGGCTGAAGCGGCCTCGGCGGAGGTCGTGGTGGGCGAAGTGCACGGTGAAGGAGGAGCTCACCAGGAAGAAGGTGTTGAGGAGAGCAAGCCAGAGGGCGGGCCGTTCCTCAGGGGGGACCGCATGGCCGGAGAGGCGGAGGTAGAGGTAACCGGCGATGAGGATGGCGAAGAGTCCCACCTCGGAGACGATGAACCAGGCCATCCCCATCCAGGCGTTGGACTTGCCCGAGACGGTGTGGTGCTCCACCGGGTGGCTGTACTCGTCCTCCAGGGCCCAGCGCACCAGGCCGTAGGCGAAGAGGGCCAGGAAGACCCACATCCAGACGTTGGGCACCGGCAATGCGGCCACGCTCACGAAGAAGGCGAACAGGGTGGCCGCGGAGTAGAAGGGCCAGAAGGAGCTGTTGGGCAGGTGGATGTGGCCCGGGTCCTCGGGCTTGAGCTCCACCCTCTTCTTGGCCCAGTCGTAAAGGGGGCGCTCGGAGGGGAACTCCTTGGGAAGGGCCACGTCAAAGTTGTGGGCCTTGGGGGGCGAGGCGGTGAGCCACTCCAGGGTGTAGCCGCCCCAAGGGTTCTCGGGGGCCTTCTCTCCGGAGCGCAGGCTCTTCCACATGGCGTAGATCCAGACCAGGCCGCCCAGGCCCAGGATGTAAGCCCCGATGGTGGAGAGGAGGTTGAGCTCGGGCCAGCCAGCGATGTCGGCGTTGTAGGTGTAGTAGCGCCGGGGCATGCCAGGTAACCCAGGACGTACTGGGGCAGGAAGGTGAGGAGGTAGCCCACCAGGAAGAGCCAGAAGTGAAGCCTGCCCAGCCTTTCGTCGTACATCCGGCCCGTCATCTTGGGCCACCAGTAGTAAAGCCCGGCGAAGGCCCCGAAGCCCGAGCCCGCCATGAGGACGTTGTGGAAGTGGGCCACCACGAAGTAGGAGTCCTGGAAGTGGTAGTCCAGGGGGGTCATGGAGAGCATGACCCCGGTGATGCCCCCCAGGAGGAAGTTGAAGATGAAGCCCAGGACCAAAGGAGGGGGGTCTTCATCTGCAGATGCCCGCCCCAGAGGGTGCCGATGATGTTGAAGAGCTTCACCCCCGTGGGCACGGCGATGAGGGCGGTGAAGAAGGCGAAGGCGATCTGGAAGATGGTGCTCTCCCCCACGGTGAACATGTGGTGGGCCCAGACCATGGTGCCCAGGACCACGATGCCCATCTGGGCCCAGACCATCTGCCGGTAGCCGAAGAGGGGCTTCCGGGCGAAGGTGGAGGCCACCTCGGCCAGGATGCCAGGTAGGGGAGGAGCATCACGTAGACCGTGGGGTGGGAGTAGAACCAGAAGAACTGCTGGAATAGGACGGGGTCCCCGCCGATCTCCGGGTTGAACCAGGTGAGGCCGATCTTCCGGTCCAAGAGGACGAGGAGGGTGGCCGAGGTGAGCCCCGCCAGGGAGAAGAGGTTGAGGACGCTGGCGGCGAAGACGCTCCAGACGTAGATGGGCATCTTCCAGAGGCTCATCCTTGGGCCTTAGGTTGTAGATGGTGGCGATGAAGTTGCGTTGCCGAGGAGGCTGGAGAAGCCCAGAAGGAGGATGGCCGCCATGTAGAAGTTCACCCCGCTCCCCGACTGCACGGAGAAGGGGTAGTAGAAGGTCCAGCCCACCGCCGGGGCCGCCGGGGAAGAGGTAGCTCATGAGGGCGAGGAGGATGGCCCCCAGGAAGGCCCAGTAGCTGAAGGCGTTCACCCGGGGGAGGGCCACGTCCCTCGCCCCCAGCATCAAGGGCACCACGAAGTTGCCGAAGCCGGTGAGCCCGGCCTGGATGATGAAGAAGAAGAGCATGGTGGCCCCGTGGAGGGTGAGGATCTGGTTGTAGTGCTCCCCGGTGAGGAAGTGGTTGTTGGGCACCGCCAGCTGGGTGCGGATGAGGAGGGAGAAGACCCCCGCCAGGGCGAAGGCGAAGAAGGCGGTGGCCGTGTACATGAGGCCGATCTTCTTGTGGTCTACTGTGGTAAGCAGGTCCCAGAGGAGCGCCCAGAAACCGGTCTTTGGCTTGGTGGCGATGGCCATCTCCTAACCTCCTAGAACTTGGGGAGGGCCTTGAAGTCCACGCCCTCCACCTTCAGGCCCTCGAGGTACCGCACCAAGCGTCCAGGTCGCCTTGGGAAAGCTGGGGGAAGCCGGGCATCTTGGCCCCGGGCTTCAGGGCGTTGGGGTCTTTGATCCAGGCCTTGAGGTTTTCCGGGGTGTTCTCCACGATGCCAGCGGCGATGGCGGTGCGGTTACCCAAGAAGCCCAACTCCGGGCCGATGACCGCCGGGGGCATCTTGCCCTGCACCCCGTGGCAGGCCGCGCAGTTCTGCTGGAAGACCTGTTGCCCATGGGCGTCGGCCACCGGGGGCGTGTAGGCCTTGGCCTGTTCCACGAAGCGGTCAAACTCCTCCTTGGGCACCACCAAGACCCGGAAGAGCATGCGGGCGTGGCTCGGCCCGCAAAGCTCGGCGCAGAAGCCGTAATAGTTGCCGGGCTCCTTGGGGGTGAAGTAGAGAAGGGTCTTTTGTCCCGGAATGGCGTCCCGCTTGCCGGCAAGCCCCGGCACCCAGAAGGAGTGGATCACGTCCTTGGAGGTGATCTCCAGCTCCACGGGCACCCCGGCAGGGAGGACGAGCTCGTTGGAGTTGCGAAGGCCGAGGTCAGCGTAGTAGAAGTCCCACCAGAACTGGTGGCCCGTGACCTCCACCTTGAGGCCGCCGGGGATGGGCCGGTTCACCTGGATGAGGGCCATGGCCGTGAGGCCGAAGAGGACCAGGATGATGGCCAAGGGGATCAGGGTCCAGACCACCTCGAGGCGGTCGTTCCCGTGGATCTGGGGAGGCTCCCCTTCCTGAGCTGGCCTCGCCCGGAACTTGAGGACCACGTAGGCCAAGGCCCCGGCCACCACCAGGAAGACCAAGAAGGAGAAGAAGTAGACCCAAGGGTAAAGGAAGGCCACCTCCTGGTTGTAGGAACCCCCGGGATGGGTGATGGCCACCCGGTGGCTTCCCTGGGCCAGGGCCAAACCCCATAGACTGAGCGCCGCAACACCTCTCTTCATCCACTCCCTCCCTAGATCACCCGATCCACCGCCATGGCCACGAAGAGGAGGGCCAGGTAGAGCATGGAGTATTTATACAGCGAAACCGCCGTCCTCCGCTCGGGCTGGCGGTAGAGGGCAAGGCTCTTAAAGATAAGCAAGCCGTTAAGGAAGAGGCTCGCCACCAGGTACAAAAGGCCGAGCTCCCCCAGGGCCAAGGGCATGAGGGAGATGAGGGCGGTGAGGAGGGCGTAGAGGGCGATCTGCATCACCGTGACCCGCTCCCCCAGGACCACGGGGAGCATGGGCACCCCCACCGCCCGGTACTCGTCCTGGATCATTAGGGCCAGGGCCAGAAGTGCACCGGGGTCCAGAAGAAGATGAGGGCGAAGAGGTACCAGGCGAAGAGGTTGAGGTCCCCGGTCACCGCCGCCCAGCCCACCAGGGGCGGGAAGGCGCCCGCCGCCCCGCCGATGACGATGTTCTGCCAGGTGCGCCGCTTGAGGTAGAGGGTGTAGACGAGAACGTACCAGATGAGGCCCATGAAGGCCAGGGTGGCGGCGAGGAGGTTCGCCCCCCAAAAGAGGAGGGCGAAGGCCAAGACCGCGAGAGCGAAGGCGAAGAGAAGGGCGTCCCGGCTGGAGATCCTCTGGGTCACGGTGGGCCTTCTTGCGGTGCGCTTCATGCGGGCGTCAATGTCCCGGTCCACCACCATGTTGATGGCGTTGGCCGCCCCCGCCATCATGTACCCTCCCAGGGCCACCACCAGGAAAAGCTCGAGGCCCGGCCAGCCCTGGGCGGCGATGAACATGGCGAACAGGGCGGTGAAGAGGAGAAGGCTGATGACCCTGGGCTTGGTGAGGGCCAGGTAGTCCTGCCAGGTGGCCCCCCCGGTCCCCCGGTG
>BBBL01000054.1 GCA_001311545.1 Thermus kawarayensis JCM 12314
CCTCCCCCAGGCCCCTGGCCTACCGCACCGCCGCCCAGTACGCCCGCCACCCCCTGGGGGGCCTGGCCTACCGCCTCCCGGAAAGCCACGCCCTCTTTCCCGTGGAGGAGGACCCCCTGGTGGCCGAGCCCCTGGCCTGGGCCCTGGAGGTCTTAAGGCTCTGGCCCCTCCCCGTGGAGGAGGTGGGCCCTAAGGGGGAGCCTCCTAAAGGCCAGGTCCTCCTGGGGCTCATCGGGGGGGACCCGGAGGCCTAAGGCGGCCCGCCAGGGCCTTGGTGCGGGAGGGCTTCGCCGGGGTGGTCTGGGCCGAGCCCTCCCTAAGGGGCGCTTCCGGGGGCAGGTGCGCCCCCTGCACGGGGAAAGAACCCTCCTGGAGCCTTCGGCCCCCTCACCGCCACGGTGAGCGTGGAGAGCTTCGCCCAGGTGAACCCCCAGGCCATGGGGCTCCTTCTGGAGGAGGCCCAGGGGCTGGTCTCCGGCGGGAAGAGGGCCCTGGAGCTCTACGCGGGCTCCGGCCTCCTCTCCCTCCTCCTCGCCCCCCGCTACGAGGAGGTGGTGGCGGTGGAGATCAGCAAGGAGGCGGTGCGGCGGGGGGAGGCGGACCGGAGGCGCCTGGGGGTGGAAAACCTCCGCTTCCACCGGGGAGACGCCCGGGAGGCGGGAGGGCTTGGGGCCTTTGACCTGGTGGTCCTGGACCCCCCTCGAGGCGGCCTCGCCCCCGAGGTCCGGGCCTACCTCAAGGAGAGCCGCCCCCGGGAGATCCTCTACGTGGCCTGCGACCCCGCCACCTGGGCCCGGGACGTGGGGGAACTGGTCCGGGCAGGCTACGGGCTGGCCTTCCTCAGGCCCTACGATTTCTTCCCCTTCACCCACCACGTGGAGGTCCTCTCCCTCCTCCGCCTAGGGGAGGGGTAGGCCGGAGAAAAAGGGTCTGGGGTCCACCGGCACCCCGAAGAGGCGCACCTCCAGGTGCAGGTGGGGGCCGGTGGAAAGCCCCGTGCTCCCCAGAAGCCCCACCACCTGCCCGGCCTTCACCCGCTCCCCCAAGCGCACCTTCCGCTCCCTCAGGTGCCAGTACCCCGTGCAAAGCCCCGCCCCGTGGGCCACCACCACCGCCTCTCCCCGCACCTTAAGCCTCTCCGAAAGCACCACCACCCCTCCCGCCACCGCCTTCACGGGGGTGCCCGGGGAAGCGGCGTAGTCCAGGCCCTCGTGGTAGGAGGTGAAGAGGCCGCCGTACCGCCTCCTCACGCCGAAGGGCTCGTGATCCGCCCCGGGAGGGGGGGCCGGAAGACCAGGCCCCAGGGCCCGGGGCCCTCCTTAGGGCAGGCGGCCACCACCCTCTCCCGCTCAGCCTTGACGGCGGGGTCCTGCAGGAGGGCCTCCAGGCGGGGGGGAAGGTCCAGGGCCTCCTGGCCGTACCCCCCGGGGGCGACCGGCAGGGGCCAGGCCACCTCCTCCCCTTCCAGAAGCAGGCGCAAAGGGGCTTCCCCGGCTTCCGCCAGGGCGTTCACCGGCACAAGGCCGAGGAGGCCCTGCCCCACGGGGAAAAGGGGAACCCGCACCCCCAAAAACTCGGCAAAGCCCTCCCGGTACCCCTCCACCCGGAGGGCAAAGGCCTGTCCCTGCACCGGGAGCGAGAGGTAGACCCTCCCTTTGGGAAGGGATCTTTCCAGGGTCGGGCGGATCCAGAGCCGCTGCCCCACCTGGATGCGGTCCGGGTCCTTCAGCCGTTGAGCCGGGCGAGGGCCTCCACCGTGGTGCCGTAGCGCTTGGCGATGGCGAAGAGGGTCTCCCCGGGGGCCACCACGTGGACCTGGGCCCAGGCGGAGGCCAAGAGGAGGACGAGGCCCCAAAGGCGGCCCATGGGCTTATCCTAGGGCAAAGGAGCCCCTATGGTCCTCATCCTGAACGGACCCAACCTGAACCTCCTGGGCGAGCGGGAACCCGAGGTCTACGGCCGTACCACCCTGGAGGAGCTGGAGGCCCTATGCGAGGCCTGGGGAGCGGAGCTGGGCCTCGGCGTGGCCTTCCGCCAAACCAACTACGAGGGCCAGCTCATCGAGTGGGTGCAGCAGGCCCACAAGGAGGGGTTTCTGGCCATCGTCCTGAACCCCGGGGCGCTGACCCATTACTCCTACGCCCTCCTGGACGCCATCCGCGCCCAGCCCCTCCCGGTGGTGGAGGTCCACCTCACCAACTCCACGCCCGGGAGGAGTTCCGCCGCCACTCGGTCACCGCCCCGGCCTGCCGGGGGATCGTCTCCGGCTTCGGGCCCCTTTCCTACAAGCTGGCCCTCCTTTACCTGGCGGAGACCCTGGAGGTGGGGGGCTGACCTTTTCCGTGGATTCTTTCCATATATCTCCGGAGGCGCCGGGGGAAAGCCCCGTGCTATAATGAAAGCTGGCGTCTAAACGCCCGCTAGGAGCGCTATGGCCCAGGTACTGCCTGTAGAGATCACCGAGGAACTCAAGCAGAGCTTCATCAACTACGCCATGTCCGTCATCGTGGACCGGGCCCTGCCCGACGTGCGGGACGGGCTCAAGCCGGTCCAGCGGCGCATCCTCTTCGGGGCCTACCAGGAAGGGGTGCTCCCGGGCCGCAAGCACGTGAAGAGCGCCAAGATCGTGGGGGAGGTCATGGGCAAGTACCACCCCCACGGGGATGCCGCCATCTACGAGGCCCTGGTGCGCCTCGCCCAGCCCTGGAACCTGCGCTACCCCCTCGTGGACGGCCAGGGGAACTTCGGCTCCATAGACGGCGACCCCCCGGCGGCCCAGCGCTACACCGAGGCCAGGCTCTCCCCCCTGGGGGCGGAGATGCTCCTGGACATAGACAAGGAGACGGTGGACTTCCGCCCCAACTACGACGCTCCCTCAAGGAGCCCGAGGTCCTTCCCTCCGCCATCCCCAACCTCCTGGTGAACGGGGCGAGCGGCATCGCCGTGGGCATGGCCACGAGCCTCCCCCCCCACAACCTCTCCGAGGTGGTGGACGCCCTGGTGGCCATGGTGGACAACCCCGGGATCACCCTGGAGGAGGTCATGGCCCACCTCCCCGGCCCCGACTTCCCCACCGGGGGGAAGCTCTCCCGGAAGGGCATCAAGGAGGCCTACGCCACGGGGCGGGGAAGCCTAAAGGTCCGGGCCAAGGTGCGCGTGGAGGAAAAGGGCCAGCGCCCCACCCTGGTGGTGACGGAGATCCCGTACCAGGTGAACAAGGCGGGCCTCATCGCCCAGATCGCCGCCCTGGTCAAGGCCAAGAAGCTCGAGGACATCGTGGCCTTAAGGGACGAGTCCGACCGCCAGGGCCTCCGCATCGTCATAGAGCTCAAGCGGGGGGCCAACCCCCAGGTGGTCCTCAACCAGCTCTACAAGCACACCGCCCTCCAGACCACCTTCACGGTGAACCTCCTGGCCATCGTGCACGGGGAGCCCAAGGTCCTCTCCCTCCTCTCCCTCATGCGCCACTACCTGGACCACCGCAAGGAGGTCCTTAGGCGCAAAAGCCTCTTTGAGCTCAAGAAGGCGGAGGAGCGGGCGCATATCCTCGAGGGCCTCCTCATCGCCCTGGACCACATTGACGAGGTCATCGCCCTGATCCGCGCCTCCCAGGACGCCGAGGAGGCAAGGCGGGGCCTCATGGGGCGCTTCGGCCTCACGGAACCCCAGGCCCAGGCCATCCTGGACATGCGCCTTCAGCGCCTGGTGGCCCTGGAGCGGGAGAAGCTTCTGGGGGAGTACCGGGAGCTCATGGAGGAGATCGCCCGCCTCAGGGCCATCCTGGAGGAGGAGTCCCGCCTTCTCGCCGAGGTCAAGGCCGACCTCCTCCGGGTCAAGGCCAGGTACGGGGACGCCAGGCGCACCCACATCACCGAGTTTGAGGAGACCTTCGCCCCCGAGGACCTGATTGAGGACGAGCCCATGGTCATCACCCTCACCGCCCAGGGCTTCTTAAAGCGCATCCCCCTGGAGGGCTACCGGGCCCAGGGGCGGGGGGGCAAAGGCCTCATGGCCGGCAAGACCAAGGAGGAGGACGAGGCCACCCAGGTCTTCGTGGCCGACGCCCACGACGACCTCCTCTTCTTCACCAACCGCGGCCGGGTCTACCGCCTCAAGGTCTACGAACTCCCGGAGATGGGCCGCCAGGCCCGGGGGGTGCACGTGAAAAGCCTCCTGCCCCTCTCCGAGGAGGAAGAGGTGGCCACCCTCCTCTCCGTGCGGGGCCTCGAGGGGGAGGGCTACCTGGTCTTCGCCACGGAACGGGGCCTCGTCAAGCGCACCGCCCTCAGGGAGTACCAGAACCTGGGCCAGGCCGGGCTCATCGCCATAAGGCTCCAGGAGGGGGACCGCCTGGTGGGGGTGGCCCTCTCCGACCCCGAGGACGAGGCCATCCTGGCCACGGAGGAAGGACAGGCCATCCGCTTCCCCCTGGAGGAGGTGCGGGCCACGGGACGGGACAGCCAGGGGGTGACCGGCATCCGCTTCAAGAAGCCCGGGGACCGGGTGGTCTCCCTGGTCACGGTGAAGCCCGGGGAGATGGTGGACCTCCTCTCCGTGAGCACCCGGGGCTACGGCAAGCGCACCCCCCTCGCCGAATACCCCCTGCAGGGCCGGGGAGGCATGGGGGTCATCACCTACGCCGTCTCCGCCCGGGTGGGAAGCTCGCCGCCCTCCTCAAGGTGCGGGGCACGGAGGACCTCCTGGTGCTCTCCAAGAAGGGCCTCGCCATCCGCACCCCCGTGGCGGAGATCCGGCAGTACTCCCGGGCCACCGCCGGGGTGAAGGTGATGAACCTCCCCGAGGAGGACGAGGTGGCCAGCGCCTTCGTGGTGGAGGAGGAGAAGTAGATGGAAGAGGTGGTCTTCATCACGGTGCCCAACGAGGAGGTGGCGCGGACCCTGGCCAAGACCCTGGTGGAGGAGCGCCTGGCGGCCTGCGTGAACATCGTCCCCGGGCTCACCTCCATCTACCGCTGGCAGGGGGAGGTGGTGGAGGACCGGGAGCTTCTCCTCCTGGTCAAGACCACCACCCACGCCTTCCCCCGGCTCAAGGAGAGGGTCAAGGCCCTCCACCCCTACACCGTGCCCGAGATCCTGGCCCTGCCCATCGCCGAGGGGAACCGGGAGTATCTAGACTGGATTCGGGAGAATACGGGATGACCCCGGACGTGCTGGACTTCCTCCGGGCCCTTCACCAAGAGGGAGCCCGGTTCTTGGTCATCGGGGGGTACGCCCTGGCCTTCTTCGGAAGGCCCCGCTTCACCAAGGACCTGAATCTCTGGGTGGACGCCAAGGAGGCGGAGAGGGTCCTTGCCGCCATCCACCGTTTTTTTCGGCGGGGACGACCTGGGCCTCACCGTAGAAGACCTGGCAAGCCCAGGGGTGGTCCAGCTGGGCTACGCCCCCAACCGCATTGACCTGGTCATCCTGGACGCCCCTTCCTTTGACGAGGCCTTCGCCCGGGCCCTGGAAAGAGAGGTGGAGGGGGTTAGGGCCCCCGTGGTCCACCCCGAGGACTTCAAGGCCCTCATACCACCCCATGCTGGCTTGGGCCAGCATGGGGGCCCCGGTGAAAGGTTCCTGGGAAGGCTTCCCCGAGCCGGTAGGGCGAAGGAAACGGGGAGAAAGGGTATGAGAACCATCCGGCCCGTGGCCCGCCGCTTCCCCCTGGACACCCCCCCCGACGACCGCACCGAGTGGCAGGCCGTACCCCTGGAGGAGCGCCTAAAGGCCGTCTGGGAGATGGCCCTCTTCTGGGCCAGAATGGAGCTGGCCGAGGCGGAAAGGGAGGGGAGGAGGGCGGAGATCGCCATAGAGCGGCTCCTCCCCGTGGCCAGGCGGCGCCCTTGGGGAAGGGGTAGCCGGGCAGGGATTTTTGCAACCCAAAGGTTTACAAAATCCCCGGGGGCGTGCTAGCCTGGGGATGAGGAGGGAAGCATGACCCAGGCCCGCGAAACCGTAAGCTTCAAGCCCGGAGAGGTCATCCTCTACCCCGGGGTGCCGGGGCCCAGGGAACGGGCCTACCGGGTGCTGGAGGGGCTGGTGCGCCTCGAGGCGGTGGACGAGGAGGGCAACGCCCTCACCCTGCGCCTGGTCCGCCCCGGGGGCTTCTTCGGCGAAGAGGCCCTCTTCGGCCAGGAGCGGGGCTACTTCGCCGAGGCGGTGACGGAGGTGGTCCTGGAACTCCTGCCCAAGGAGCCCACGCCCGAGGTGCTTCAGGAGCTGGCCCGGCACCTGGCCCAGGCCCTGGGGGGCGCTACCGCCGCATCGAGCGCCTGGCCACCCAGAGGCTCAAGAACCGCATGGCCGCGGCCCTTCTGGAGCTGGCGGAAACCCCCCTGGCCCAGGAGGAGGAAGGGCAGCTGGTCCTCCACGCCACCCACGACGAGCTGGCCGCCGCCGTGGGGAGCGTGCGGGAGACGGTGACCAAGGTCATCGGGGAGCTGGCCCGGGAGGGGTACATCCGCTCGGGCTACGGCAAGATCTTCCTCAAGGACGTGCAGGGCCTCAAGGAGCTGGCCCAGGCCCGGGGAGACGGCCGGTAACCCCACCCTGGTTCCCCGCCCCACCCGGGCGGGGCCTCGGCGTAAACTGAGGGCCATGCGGCTCCGGCAACGCCTCCTCACGGGCCTGGTCACCCTTTTGCCCCTCCTGGTCACCCTCTACTTCCTGGGCTGGGTCTACACCTATTCCGGGGGCTACATCCAGGGCTTCCTCCGCCTCCTGAGCCTGGAGGTCCCCCCGGCCTACGTGCCCCTCCTCCCCTTCGTGGGCCTCTTCCTGGCGGCGGTCCTCATCTACCTGGTGGGCGCCCTGGCGGAGAACTACCTGGGCCGGAGGCTCATCCTCTCCTTGGAGCGCTCCCTTCTCCTCCTCCCCATCGTGCGGGACATCTACAAGGCGGTGCAGCAGATCGCCCACACCCTCTTCGGACAAAGGGAGGTGCAGTTCAGCCGGGCGGCGGTGATCGAGTACCCCAGGCGGGGGCTTTACACCCTCTGCTTCGTGGTCCAGCCCGTGGGGCGCCGCCTTCCTCCCCTGCCCGAGGGGTACACCGCCGTCCTCGTGCCCACGAGCCCCGTGCCCGCAAGCGGCATGGTGGTCCTGGTCCCCTCGGAGGAGGTCATCCCCCTGGACATCAGCGTGGAGGAGGCCCTCAAGTACGTGGTCTCGGCGGGCTTCCTCCTCCCGGAAAAACCCCAAGGCCCCTTAACCTCCCTCCCACAAAAGGCGGAAAACCTCTCCTAGAATGGGGGAAAGATGCGGCGCCTCCTCCTCCTTCCCCTCCTCCTGGCCACGGCCCTGGCGGCCCTCCCTCCCCTCCTCGGCCCGGCCCTGCCTTCGGGCGCAGAGCTCAGGCTCCTCTCCCCGGACTTAAAAACCCTCTTCGGGGCCTGGAGGGTGGAGGGGAGGCGGCTCCTTCCCCTCTCCCCCCCGCTTGCCCCTAGGGCGGGGCAGGAGGTGCAGCTTCTCCTGGTCCTCCCGGGGGAGAAACCCCGGGCCTTCCCCGGCGTGGCCGAGCGGGGGGACGTCCTCCTCCCCTGGGAAAAGGAGCGGGTGAGCCTCTTAAGGCTCCTCAAGGAGGTCTACGGCCTCGCCCCTCCGGAAAGGCTTTGGCCATGAAGCGCATCCTCCTCATTGAGGACGACCTCGAGGTGGCCCGCCTGGTGGAGCTGGAGCTCAAGGAGGCGGGCTTCGCCGTGGACTGGGCGGGAAGCGGCATGGAGGGCCTGGTGAAGCATCGGGAGAAGAAGCCCGACCTGGTGGTGCTGGACCTGGGCCTGCCCGACCTGGACGGGGCCGAGGTGGCCCGAAGGATCCGCGCCACCGACGAGACCCCCATCCTGGTCCTCACCGCCCAGGACGCCGTGGACCGCAAGGTCTCCCTGCTCTCCGAAGGGGCGGACGACTACCTGGTGAAGCCCTTCCACCCCGCCGAGCTCCTGGCCCGCATCCAGGTGCAGCTCCGCCACAAGGGGGAGGGGGAGGTCCTCTCCGTGGGGCGGCTTGAGCTTTACCCCAAGAGGCGGCAGGTCTTCTTCGGGGAGCGGGAGGTGCGGCTTTCCCCCAAGGAGTTTGACCTCCTCTCCCTCCTCATGAGCCGCCCGGGGCGGGTCTTCTCCCGCCAGGAGATAGAGGAGCGCATCTGGGGGAAACCCCTGGGCAGGGATTCCAACCTGCTGGACGTCCACGTGGCCAACCTCCGGGCCAAGCTCCGGGAGGCCGGGGCCTACGGTACCTGCGCACGGTGCGGGGGCTGGGCTACGCCGTGCGCCAGGGCAAGGGGGAGGAAGGCTAAGTGCCCGCACTTTGGTTTCGCAACATGGGATGCCCAAGCCGGGGCCGGGGGGGAGGTTTTGGGGGCCCCATCCGGCCGGCCG